>NZ_JAVESS010000002.1:300000-483622 GCF_034006445.1 Desulfovibrio sp.
GCCGCCATGGCCCCCTACCGCCTGCAAATGAGCCTGCGCTTCGGTACTGAAGGCGATACCCGTCGCGTTACCGCCCTTTTCTGGGGCAACAGCCAGCGCAGGCTGCGCATGGACGTCATGGCCGGAGTCGGCGCCACCGTTGCCAAAATCCTTGAAGACGGCCAGCATTTTCTTGTCTACAGCCCCACAGACAACAAGGCGTATTTCTACCAGGGCGCTTCCAAACCTCTGCTCCAGGTGGGCGTGCCCGTGCCCTTCAATCTGGAACATCTGGCTGACCTGCTCAACGGCCGCTACAGCCAGGTTTTCGGCAAAGATTTCGCCTCCGCCAGATTTGTGTCAGGCGACCTTGCCCAGTACACGCTGTCCGGCAAACTCGGCGGCGAGCTGACCCTCGACGCATCTGGCCTGCCCGTGGCCTGGGCTGAAAAAGGCGACAAGGGCAAGGGCTGGAAGATGGAAGTGGCCTTTGACGATGCGGCGTCCCCCCTGCCCCAGCGCCTGAACCTGGCTCATGACAACGGCAAGCGCGCCATCGTGCTTATAAAGGAAAGGGAAAAGCCCGCTGCGCCCTTTACAGACCAGCAGATGACCTTATCCATACCAGAGGGCGTTCCCCTGCTGCCGCTGTCCAAATACCAGCAGCGCTAGGGAAACGCTGATTTATCTCGTTTGGCGGCGTTGCTTCACTTTTTTTGAAACAGTCGAGGACGGAAGAGTCCACTCCTGCTTCAAAAAAAAGATCGCGCCTTGCCAAACGAAATAACTGCGCGTTTCCAGGAGGCTCTTTAATCAGTGCTTCCCTGGGCCACACCGGCGTCTGCTTTCGTCGGTTCAGGCCGCCTGAAGTTTCGCTTTTCCGCATTGGCGGCGAGCCGATTTCGCATGAACAGCGCGCTTCTCTGGCCACCCGCCGACCTGTCTTGCCACGGCACTGACAGGCGCGACGGAGCAGCGGGTGACGGCGGCTCTACAGCTTACTGAAAACGCGCATTCATGACGCGAAAAAGCTCTGGCAGGCTGACCGGCGCAACCGGTCAGCCTGCCCTCACCCTTGAAGGAGTTGTTATGCAATCCATCCATATCGCTTCGGACCACACCGGCGTTGACCTTAAAACCACCCTGGCCGAGCATTTGGGTAAAAAGGGTTTCACTGTTATCAATCACGGCACAGACTCTTCTGACAGTTGCGACTATCCCGTGCTGGCGCACAAGCTTTGCGCCGCCGTGGAAGCTTCGGGCGAACCGGGCATCCTCATCTGCGGCACGGGCCTGGGCGTTTCCATTGCCGCCAACCGTCATCCCGATATCCGCGCCGCCCTCTGCACCACAGAACTGCACGCACGCATGGCGCGTCAGCACAATAACGCCAATGTTCTCTGCCTTGGCGCGCGCATAACCGGCGTGGAACTGGCGAAAGCCATTGTAGACGCTTTTATGGAAAACACCTTTGAGGGCGGCCGCCACCAGCGCCGTCTGGATATGCTCAACCTCCCAGCATAAAAGGAAGATCATGCAGCTCTACAATACTCTTGGCCGCCAGAAAGAAACATTTGTGCCGGTCCACCCCGGCAAGGTGAACATGTATGTCTGCGGCATCACTGCATACGACTACTGCCACATAGGCCACGCCCGCTCGGCGCTGGTGTTCGACGTGCTCGTGCGCCAGTTGCGCCATCTTGGGCTGGACGTGACCTTTGTGCGCAATTTTACGGACGTGGACGACAAGATCATCAACCGCGCCAACAAGGAAAACCGCGACTGGCGTGAAGTGGCCCAGACCTATATTGACGCCTTTCACGAAGACATGGACAGACTGGGCGTGCTGCGTGCGGATGTAGAGCCGCGCGCCACGAATTATATCAAGGAAATCCAGGATCTCTGCGCAAAGCTCATCGCTGGCGGCAAGGCCTATGCCACCCCTTCGGGCGACGTGTACTTCAGGGTGCGCTCCTATGCGCCTTACGGCAAGCTCTCCGGCCGCAGCCTGGACGAACTGCTTTCCGGCGCGCGCGTGGCCCCTGGCGAAGAAAAGGAAGATCCGCTGGACTTTGCCCTGTGGAAGGCCGCCAAGCCCGGCGAACCCTCGTGGGAAAGCCCCTGGGGCCAGGGCAGACCCGGCTGGCACATCGAGTGCTCGGCCATGAGCGAATCCTATCTGCCCCTGGACATTCACGGCGGCGGGCAGGATCTTGTCTTCCCGCACCACGAAAACGAAATCGCCCAGACCGAGGCCGTCTGCCATTGCCATCTGGCCCGCTACTGGGTGCATAACGGCTTTGTGCAGGTCAACGCGGAAAAGATGTCCAAGTCCCTTGGCAACTTCAAGACCATCCGCGACATTCTTGAAAGCTATTTGCCGGAAACCCTGCGTTTCTTCTTGCTGGGCAAGCACTACCGCAGCCCCATAGATTTTACCGCCGACAGCATGGATGAGGCCGAAAAAGCCCAGCACCGGGTGTACACCGCCCTGCGCGAAGCGGAAAAGGCCCTCCAGCGCGAAAAGTGGAAAAAAATCCCCCTGCCCCAGGAGACAGCCGACGAATGGGCCGCGCAGCCCAAGGCGCTGGACGAGGCCATGGACGATGACCTCAATACCGCGCAGGCTCTGGGACACATCTTCACCCAGGTGCGTATCGTGAACCGCCTGCTTGAAGACAAAAACCTGCGCGCCAGCGAAGCCGGGCGTGACCTTCTGCGGGAGTTTTTCGCCCGTGCGCAGCAGTGGAACGCGCGGCTGGGCCTTTTTGGCCAGCAACCCGACGCGTTTTTGACCGCCTTGCGGGGCATGCGCGCCAGCCGCAAGAACATTGACATGCCCCGTGTGGAAGCCCTGCTGCAAGAACGGCAGGCTGCCCGCGCCAACAAGGATTTTGCCACCTCCGACGCCCTGCGCCAGGCTTTGCTTGATCTCGGCGTAAGCGTGCGCGACACCCCTGAAGGGCAGGACTGGGATCTCGAGTAGACCCAGCGCGGGCACTCAGGAGAACCTATGCTGCATTACTGTGCTCCCCGCCGATGGACGGCCCTGATCGTGCTGCTGGCCTTTCTGCTGCCGCAGATATGCCCCGCGCCCGCTCAGGCCTTCTTTTTCGGCGGTGTGACCATTAAAGACGAAAAGGAGATGGGAGAAAAATTCGATGTCATGGTGCGCTCCAACCTGCCCATCATCGAAGACCCTGAGGTCAAGCAGTATGTGGACTATATGCTGGCCCGGCTGGTAAAGGCCATACCGCCCCAGCCCTTCACCTTCAAGGCCACCACCATTCTGCACAATTCTCTCAACGCCTTTGCCGTTCCCGGCGGGTACGTATATGTATTCACCGGGCTTATCATGAATCTGGACAAGGAAGAGGAACTGGCGGGCGTGCTGGCCCACGAACTGGCCCACGTCACCCAGCGCCACGTGGCCTCGCGCCTGCAAAAGGCCCAGTTCGTCACCCTCGGTTCACTGCTGCTGGCCGTGGCGGGCGTGGCGGCGGGCGGCGCGGGCGGCGGGGCTCTGGCCATGGGCGCTCTGGGGGCCGGACAATCGGCCATGCTCAACTACAGCCGCCTGGATGAAAATGAGGCTGACCAAATCGGCCTGCAATACCTTATTGCCGCAGGCTACCCGCCCGAGGGCATGGTGGCGGGCTTCAAGGTGCTGCGCCAGAAAAGCTGGATGAGCGGCATCAGCGTGCCCACCTATCTCTCCACCCACCCCGCCCTGGGCGACCGCATCAACGGGCTCCAGGCCCGCATCCAGACCATGGGCAAGTCCGTCCAGAACCGCAGCCAGGACAACAAGCGCTTCACCCGCGTAAAGACCCTGCTTTGGGCCAGGTACGGCGACGATCAGGCGGCCCTGCAGCGTTTTTCGGGCAGCGACGGCCTTTCAAGCATGGGCCGGGGCATTGTGCTCGCGAGGCAAAACCGCATAAACGAGGCCAGCACGGCCTTTGACCAGGCCCTCAAGGCCGCCCCGGACGATCCTTTGGTGCTGCGCGAGGCAGGGGCCTTCCACTACCGCAAGGGCGACATGGGCCGGGCTGACGGACTGCTGTCCAAGGCCATGCGCATTGATCCCAAGGACTACATGGCCGCCTTTTTCTATGCCCGCATGCTGGACGAAACAAACAGGCAGGCGCAAGCGGTCAGTTACTACAAACAGGTGCTGCGCTACGTGCCCGAGGATGCCGAGGTGCACGAAGCCTACGCCCGCTCGCTGGGCAAGACGGGCAACACGCCCGACGCCTACATTCACATGGCTTACAGCGCCATCTACTCACACAACAAAAAACTTGCCGAGCGCTATTTTAACGAGGCCAAGAGCATGTCGGCCCGCACCACGGACAAAACCGCCTTCAAGCGCCTTGAAACCGTCTATAAAGAACGCAAGGAAATCTGGGATAAAAATTGATGGAAACGCATGCCACTACTATTCTCGCCGTTCGCAAAAACGGCCTGGTGGCCCTGGCCGGCGACGGCCAGGTGACCATGGGACAGAACATGATCATGAAGCACGCGGCGCAAAAAGTGCGCCGCCTGCATGACGGCAAAATTCTGGCTGGCTTTGCCGGGGCCACGGCCGACGCCTTTACCCTGTTTGAACTTTTTGAGGCCAAACTCAAGGAAGTGCGCGGCAATATGGTGCGCGCCGCCGTGGAAATGACCAAGGACTGGCGCAAGGACAAATACCTGCGCAAACTTGAAGCCATGCTGCTTCTGGCCGACACCGAGCACATACTCGTGCTTACGGGCACGGGCGACGTCATTGAGCCGGACGACAATGTGGCCGCCATCGGCAGCGGCGGCCCCTATGCTCTTGCGGCGGCGCGGGCGCTGTCGCGCCACAGCGACCTTGACGCTGAAACCATAGCGCGCGAATCCATGCGCATTGCCGCCGAGATTTGCGTGTACACCAACGACCACGTGACGCTTGAAACCCTGCAGGCCCCAACGGCTGAAAAACAAGGATAAGCCATGAGTGTTGTCATTGCAGGCTGCAAGGTGAATCTTGGCTTGCGCATCACCGGCGTGCGCCCGGACGGTTATCACGAAATAGATTCACTCTTCTATCCTCTGGCGCGCCCCTGCGATCAGCTGAAGTTGCGCGTTACGGAAGCCCCCGGCATTGTGGTGCGCTGCGAGGGGCCAGCCAGCGCAACGCTGGATGAAAGCGACAATACCCTTACCAGGGCTTACGCGGCCTTTGCTGCGGCTGTTGCCAGCCCCACGCCCGGCCTTGAAGTACGCCTGCGCAAAGGCATCCCTTCCGGGGCAGGGCTTGGCGGCGGCAGCAGCGACGCGGCAGCCCTTTTGCGCTGGCTCAACAGCAGGGCGGCCACGCCGCTGGACGCGCAGGCGCTGGCAGCGGTGGCGCTGTCCGTGGGCGCCGACGTGCCCTTTTTTCTTCATGAAGGCCCCTGCCGTGTTCGCGGCATAGGCGAAATCGTCGAGCCTGTCCGGCCCGATTTGTCCGGCCTGCGCCTTGTGCTGGTATGCCCCGACATCTCTGTGAGCACGCCGCGCGCCTTTGCCGATTACGATGCCCACATGGCTTCCGTGGGAGGCCGCGAAAGCCAAAACAACTTGACAAGAGACCAAAGCAAGGCTAATGGAACTTTTCTCTCCCGAGGGCGGTTTGATGCTGACCTGGACAATGACCTCGAAACTGTTGTCTTTGCACGTCACCCCGAACTTGCCGACATCAAGGCCACCCTGCTGCGCTGCGGCGCCACGGCGGCCTCAATGAGCGGCAGCGGTTCCAGCATACTGGGGCTTTTTGGGTGCGAGGCCATTGTGGAAACACAGGCGGCCACGGCCATGCTTCAGGGAGAGAACAGGCGCGTCTACGCGCATGTGCTGTAACAGCACTGGGATGTAGCCAAGTGGTAAGGCAACGGGTTTTGGCTCCGTCATTCGAAGGTTCGAACCCTTCCATCCCAGCCACAGCATATTGCCGGGCCGCGCTTTGATTGCCGGGAGGACGTGACCGGAAAGTATCCGGGCGCTTCCATTGCCGTGCGGGCACTGTCCGCATCCGGCGCCGCAACGGCGGCTGTCTGATTGTCAGCACCGCTGGCTGGCGGGCAAAGGTTTATAACCCAAATTGCTCTTTGACGCGCACAAGGCAGGGCGGTTCATGTTCAGCGATCTAAAGATCGTCACCGGTTCTTCCAATCCGGAATTGGCCAAGGCAATCTGCGACCATTTGGGCTGTCAGCTCACCCCGACGTTGTCTACGACATTCAGCGACGGGGAGTTGCGTATTGAAATCGGTGACAATGTCCGTGGCGATGATGTTTTTGTGGTGCAGCCCACGTGCCCGCCAAACGTCAACCGTAACCTGGTGCAGCTCTGCCTTATGCTGGACGCCCTCAAGAGGGCCAGCGCCGGGCGCATCACAGCCGTGATCCCCTACTACGGCTATGCCCGTCAGGATCGCAAGGTCAGCCCCCGTGCGCCCATAAGCGCCAAGATGGTGGCCGACTTCATCAGCGTGGCCGGGGCGGAGCGCGTGGTTACCATAGATTTGCACGCGGGCCAGATTCAGGGCTATTTTGACTGCCCTGTGGACAATCTTTTTGCCGTGCCCGTCATGCTGGACGCCCTGCGCAAGCTCGACGACGAAAAGATGGTCATTGTTTCACCTGATGCCGGCGGTGTGGAAAGAGCCAGGGCGTATGCCAAGCGCCTCAACGCCCCGCTGGCCATCGTGGACAAAAGACGCGACAAGCCCAATCAGGCCCAGGCCATGCACGTCATCGGCGACGTGGAAGACCGCCTGGCCATTATGGTTGACGACATGATAGACACTGCGGGCACCCTGTGCGCCGGAGCTGAAGTTCTGCTGAAAAACGGGGCCAGAAGAATTGTGGCCTGCGCCACGCACCCCGTGCTGTCCGGCCCTGCCATTGACCGCATCAATAGCACCGAGGCACTTTCGCAGGTCTTTGTTACCGACACTATCCCGCTGGGCGACAAGCTGGAACGCTGCCCCAAGCTGAAGGTCATTTCTGTGGCCGCCATCTTGGGCAAAACCATCCACAACATCCATACCGGCTCGTCGGTCAGCGTGTTGTTTGTTTAGCAAAAACCGTCGGATCAAAGCCTTCGCGCATGACCGCACGGCATAACTCCCGCAAGGGAATGGCAAGTTTACAGTAAAGAACTTTTCCGCACGTATCAGGCGGCGGTAAGCCAAGGAGTGGACCATGAATATTGAAAAGACTTTGAGCGTGCAGAAGCGCGAAGGTTGCGGCAAGGGCCCCAGCGGTCGCCTGCGTGCCGAGAAACTGATTCCCGGCGTGTTCTACACCGCCAGCGGTGAAAACATTTCCGTGCAGGCCCCCGTGCTGCCCCTTGAAAAGATCTACGGTGAAATGGGCCACACCACTGTGTTCAATCTTGAAATTGAAGACAACGGCAAAAAGACCCTGCACCCCGTGCTCATCTGGCAGGTGCAGTTCCACCCCTACAAACGCGCCTTCACCCACATCGACTTCTACGGCGTCGATCTGGACAAGGAAGTTACCGTTGATGTGCCCGTGGAATTCGTGGGTACCTCGCGCGGCGTGAAGCTGGGCGGCCGCCTTGAAACGTACCGCGAATTCGTGCGCCTGTGCAGCAAGCCGCTGACCATGCCCCAGAAGATCACCGTTGACGTGACCGACATGGGCATCAACGACACCGTCACCGTGTCTGATCTCAAGCTGCCCGAAAATGTCCGCGCCGTGTTTGATCAGAACTACGCTCTGGTCAGCGTTATCTCCAAGAGCAAGGACGAAGAGGGCGAAGGCGAAAACGCCTAAGACTGTTCGCGGCCTGCATGACCGGGCGAGCCCGGTTACGGCCATTCTGCCTTATATATGGCCGGTTCCGCAGGGGACCGGCCTCCTTTTTAGAGCGGTTTTTCCAGCGAGGCTGCGCCCTGCGCCTGCCCTTGCAGATTTCCCCGGCCGCACGCTATTGCAATGATAAAGCCGGATCTGGCATGACTGAAAACGCCAGCCCGAAAACCTCTCACCGCACCCCGTACCGGACATGTGGCAGCCAACCGTGACCTACCATTCCTTGCGCTCCCTGGGCAGCAAGGCAAGCCTGGAATTCTGGCCCAAGCGGAATGCCGGGGTCATGCTGTTTTATCCGGGAACCATGCTCTCCCCCCGGCAGTACCGCCCTCTTCTTGCGGCGCTGCACGAGGCGGGCTTTGCCGTGGCGGCCCTGCACCTCACCGGGCATGGCCGCAATAGCCACTGGACGGGATTCACCTTTGCAGATCTGCTGCGGGACGGCCTTGCTGCGGAGCGCTGGTTGCGGCAAGAGGGATTCAATGCCATAGCCGTGAGTGGACACAGCCAGGGGGGCATTTTGACCATGGCTCACGCTGCCGCGTCGCAGGGGCTTACGGCGGCGTTCCCCATTACCGGTACGCTGCCGCAAAACAATGATGCAGTGGACCTCACACGGTTCAGGCGCTGGAAAAACAGGCGACACGAATTTCTTGCACACATCAACGCGGCTGCGGCCTGGCTGCCGCGTCTTCCCCTGCCCCTGCTGGCCTATTTGTCCGTACGGCGTATAACGTCCGGTGCGCGGCGCATAGTCTATGACAGAAAAGGTGCGCGGCTGACCTATCCGCTGGCGTATCTGGCCAGTCTGTTTTCGGCCAACGTGTCAGAAGAAATGCACTGCCCGCTCTATTTGTTCAGCGCCGTCAACGACGCCCTGTTTACACCGGTCAACACCGAGGCCACCTTTGAAATGCTGCGCGCGCCCGTCAAGAAACTTCTCTGGCTGCCCGGCGGCGGGCATCTGGCTGCCATGAATCCCCCGCTCTGCCGGTTTATCGCGCGTCATGCGGCGGCCGTGTGCGCGGGGCAGGGTTTGCCCTTGCAGATGGAAGCCAGTGCGGCGCGAGGAGGCGCAGACTATGGACTATAACGGCGTTCTGGTGGGCCTGGGCAATCCCGGCTCGCGGTATGAGGGCACCAGGCACAATTACGGCTTTGCCGTTGTTGACGCGCTGGTGGATTTTGCACAGCGCCATGGCGCGGCGGAATCGCTCAATGGCGGCAAGTTCTCCTGCGAGCTGTGGCGTATACGCCTTAAAGAGCTGGGCGGGGTCTGGCTGGCCGCCAAGCCGCAAACCTTCATGAATCTCAGTGGGCAAAGCGTCCAGCCCCTTCTGGCCTGGCACAAACTGCGTCCCTCTGATCTTGTGGTGGCCCACGATGAACTGGACATCCCGGCAGGAGAGATGCGCTTCAAGCTTGGCGGGGGCAACGCCGGGCACAACGGGCTGAAATCCATTACCGAACTACTGGGCACGCCGGATTTTTACCGCCTGCGCTTGGGCATTGGCCGCCCTCCGCACAAGGGTGACGTGACCAACTGGGTGCTGGGGCGCGCGCAGGGCGACGATGCCGAACAGATGCTGCAGGCTGTGCCCGCGGCCCTGGATACCCTGTTTGCCTTTGCCGACAAGGGCCTGGACGGCGCGTTGCGCGCGGCAAAAAAAACGGCGCAGCCACGCAAAAAACCCGCCCCTGAAGCCGCGCAGGTTCCAGATCGGGCCGAGTGACAATTTTGCCCTGCACTGGTGACAGCAGACGGGCGTGAACAGAAATGAACCGGGGGCGGTTCAGAGTATGGTGCATGCCCGATCGACTGTGACGGGTGAAGAGGCACGCGAAAAAGAGCATCTTTGTCCCTTTCGGGACACTGTGCATTTTTGCTTTTTCGGCTGGACTCTTCAACACATTTGGACTACTATGTTTGAAGAGTAAGTTTCCCACTCATCTATTTTTCAAAAAAATTTCGTGACTTCCAGCTATTTTCGCTCCAGGTCTCGTACAGTGGCGCTCCTTTGGGGCGTGTGGTGACAGCATGTTCACGCCGAACGATCTTGTGGTATATCCGGCCCAGGGGGTGGGTAAGATAGAACGCATTGACAGCCAGACCATTGGCGGTATCGCATGCGATTTCTATATTGTCCGCATTCAGGCCAATAATGTCACGCTGATGGTTCCCGTCAACAATGCGGCCCACGTGGGACTGCGCACGCTCACCCCTCATGAAGAAGCCGGGCGCATTCTCGAAGGTCTGCGCAACAGCACCGGAAAAATCGTACACACGGGGCAGAACTGGAATCGGCGTTTTCGTGAATATTCCGAACGGCTCAAAAGCTCCGACCTGGCCGTTGTTACAGAAGTTCTGCGCGAACTGCTGCTGATCAGCCGCACAAAGGATCTTTCTTTCGGCGAACGCCGCCTGCAGGAACAGGCCATGGGCCTTGTTACCGGCGAACTGGCCGAAGTGCTGCAAGTTGAGGAAGACAGCCTGCGGGACGAACTGCTCAAGCTGTACGCGCCTCCGCCGCAGCCGGAAGCAGCCGCCAAAGAATAGTTTTTTGCTGGCGCGAGATTGCCCCTTTATGCCCGGCAGAAGCACTAAAGCTGCAACCGCTTTAAATAACTGCCGAATGCCTTTTATAACCTCCACATACATACTGTGAGATGTGCCGTGTGGCACACGGTCTGCCAGCCCCGCGCATGGCTCGAACTACCAGATGACGTATTTTTTTATGGTGTGAACGTCATTTTTCCCTTGCCATAATGCAAAAGATAAGCTAATCGCAATCTCGCACACCTATTTAGTCTCCTTACATCCGCTCATCTGCAATACAGTGTTCTTTGATACTGTATAGTTTTGGTTTGTCTTCTTCAAAAGATCGGACAGTTATGCGTAAAAAGAAAGCTACTCCCACACTGTTGACAGACAGCGCCTTGAGTCTCACGGATCTGAAGACCCGCAGCATGCAGGAACTCATGGATCTGGCCGAGCAGTATGAAATTGAAAATGCCAGTTCCATGCGGAAACAAGAGCTTATTTTCGCTCTGCTTTCCACCTGTGCTTCCCAGAACGGAGCCATTTACGGCGATGGCGTGCTGGAAATCCTGCCAGACGGATTTGGCTTTCTGCGCTCCCCCTTGTGCAGCTATATGCCGGGGCCTGACGATATTTATGTGTCGCCCTCGCAGATACGCCGGTTTTCTCTGCGCAAGGGCGATATCGTTTCAGGGCAGATACGCCCCCCCAAGGAGGGTGAACGGTATTTCGCGCTGCTCAAGGTGACAGAGATAGGTTTTGAACCCCCGGAACACGCCAAGAATCTCGTCCTCTTCGACAACCTCACTCCCATTTATCCTGACCACCAGCTCGTCATGGAAAATGGCGAAAAAAATCTCTCCAACCGCGTTATCGACATCATGGCCCCCATCGGGCGCGGGCAACGCGGCCTCATCGTGGCTCCGCCGCGCACAGGCAAGACCATTCTGCTGCAATCGCTGGCCAACGCCATCAACGCCAATAATCCCGAAGTATACCTTATCGTGCTGCTCATTGACGAACGGCCCGAAGAAGTTACCGATATGGAGCGCACGGTCAAAATGGCCGAAGTCATCAGCTCCACCTTTGACGAGCCGCCGCAGCGCCATGTGCAGGTCTGCGAAATGGTGCTTGAAAAAGCAAAGCGCCTTGTGGAACGCAAGCGGGATGTGGTCATTCTGCTGGACTCCATCACCCGCCTGGGCCGCGCGTACAACGCCGTGACCCCGTCATCCGGCCGCGTGCTTTCCGGCGGTCTGGACGCCAATGCCCTGCAACGCCCCAAGCGCTTCTTTGGCGCGGCCCGCAACATTGAAGAAGGCGGCAGCCTGACCATCATTGCGACGGCCCTCATCGACACCGGCTCCCGCATGGACGAAGTGATCTTTGAAGAATTCAAGGGCACCGGCAATATGGAAATTTATCTGGATCGTCACCTTTCGGAAAAGCGCGTGTTCCCTGCCATCGACATCAACCGCACCGGCACACGCAAGGAAGACCTCCTCCTGCCCGAAGATGTACTCAACCGCGTCTGGATTTTGCGCAAGATTCTGGCTCCCATGTCGTCCATCGACAGCATGGAGTTCTTGCTGGACAAGATGCGCGGCACCAAATCCAACAAGGATTTCATGAACGCCATGGGCAAATAGCCGCCGCGTTCACCATACAGACTACGCCCATTGCAGGCCCTGGCAAAAGCCGGGGCCTTTTCTTTTTTGCGCAGGCTCATCGTGTTTTGGCTCGTGCATAAATCTGCTGTATGTCTTTCTTCTCTGTGCTAGCATGGAGCCACAGGCGGCTTCAGCCCCTGTTTCGCCCCACGCGGGCGAACCACGTATAAACAAGGAGAAAACCATGACCAGATATTTGCGACACGGAATTCTCATGCTGGCGGCAATCCTGCTTGTGGCTGGCGTGCAAACGGTTGTGGCCCAGGACGCCGCGCAGAAAAAAGGCGCGGAACTGTACGCCAGTTTGTGCGAGTCCTGTCACACCCCTACCCCTGCAAAGATGATGGGCAAACCTGTGGAAGCCCTGACAGCTGGTATGGATAAAGTCAAAAATATGAGCTCGCCCTCAGGCCCGCTGCTGAAGATGCAACAGAACCTGAAGACATTGAACGCGGAGCAGATAAAGGACATCGCCGTTTACATCAATCAGCTTAAGCCATAAATGACCCATGGGCCCCCTTGGGAACACCTTGGGGGCCCGGCGCTTCTACTCGTGGCACAACATCGCCCAGCCATAGGCCGTGACGCGCCGCCTCAGGCCCGCAGGCATGGTCCATGCCATCGTGGCAGCGTGGCATCGTGGGGGCACGCCGCCGGAACCACGGAGCCACACAAACGGGAAATCCTGCAGGACGGAATGGGCTTCCGCACCCTAGCTGACATGGCTTGCGACTCCCGAACGCAATGCAACCGTAACGAGGTCGCCGTGATTTTGCGACTCCCGAACACAATTGGCTACAGTCAAGGTTGCCGTAGTCTTGTGTCTCCTGAGCGCAATCGGCTTCTCACCCTTGGCTGCCGTGGTCTTGCGTTTCCCGCCAGATTCTGCTGTGCAGGCCAGACACACCGGTACTGGCGACAACAGGTTCATCGTCTATTTGCCGCATGCCCGCACCTGCGCTGCCGCGTTTTGGCCAAAGCGCCACAACCAGCCAGCTTTCCAGCAAAAGAGGCGCGCAATTTGATGATGACAACAGCATCAAAATAGCCTATAAGGCTTTTCTTGGTTGAAGATTTCGGGCAGTTAGCTCAGTTGGTTGAGCACCGCCCTTACAAGGCGGGGGCCACAGGTTCAAGTCCTGTACTGCCCACCAATACATCGAGGGGTTACAGCTTTTGCTGCAACCCCTCTTTCTTTTTCCAAACACCACTTTCAACACCTCTGCTAAATAACAGTACAATTGCCCTCTTCCTTTGTTAGAAAGGTGCCCTGTCCAAATGGGTGCTACTCCAAGAACGTAGTATGATTCTTGGTTCCTCTGCCTTAAGGAGGTGAAAATCAATGCCGAAACAGTCATTCTGTGCCACCCCATATAGATCGGGGCTTGTAGGGCAGAAGTGGGCCCATTTCTCACTCCAACGTTGTCTTGCCTCAATGGACTACTCGTTGATGGATCTGCGATGTTTCATCCGTGCGCTTCGATACAAGGGACACGAGCGTTTTAATGCGCATGTTTATGGCGAAGTGGCAGGAACAAAAAGGAATGTAGAACGCCAATCTCCTCAATTACAACCGCACTTGGCATGCCCTTACAAATATGGCAATGAACATAAAGATTATAATTATGGTGGCAAGAAAGTGATTCTTTTATGTTAAACTTAAAATCATTAGTTATTAAGGAGTTAACCAGATGCTGAAAAGAATCCTTTTTTTAGTGGTAGCTATGTTTTTTCTCCAATTGATTAGCAGCAATAGTTCCATAAGCGGCCCCTTAGATCTTGATGTAGCTGGGGTTAAATTGGGAATGTCTCCAACACAAGCTGAGGAGGCTTTAGCAAAATTTAATTCAGGTTTTAAGATAACTAAAAAATTTCAGGGGTCTCCACTGCAGGGTGTCTTTGCAATAGAATCAAAAATAGCCACTGACATTACACCCCCAGGACTTCTTTGTGGGCTGGAAGCACTGATAAAGACAGAAGACGGTTACGAAGAAGTGTGGACATATTTTTCACCTTTAAAGGAACAAGACAGTAACAATGAAAAAGTCGTTGCCGTACTTCGTTGGAAAACGTATCTCTCTGATTTTCCACAAGTTGGACAAATAGTAAAAGGACTTTCAGAAAAAATTGGAGTACAACCAACTGTAAGCAAAAATGAAAATTTTGGAAATAAACATATAACAAAGTACATAATGTGGTGCTTTAACAACAAAGGAGTTGCGTTACAGTCAATAAATCAAAACAGCCAACCAGATTGGGGAAGTTTTACTGCATGGTCCGAAGGGCTCATTGTCTCTTCATTCAGACCTCAGTTTGAACGAGTGTATTCACATACACCTTCTGCACAGGATTTAAGCTGGCTCAGCCTTTCCTCACTTATGCCCCGTGTAATATCTTCAAATGAGCCCATTACGCTTCAGCTGATCGTTAAGAGCACTCCTGATAACCCTCTGATAGCGCAAGGTTTTACACAAATTTTGATCGATGCCGGCGCTTACCTTAAAGCTTATAACGAAGCCAAAAAAACTCTGACTGATACTGCAAACGCCACCCGCTTACAGCGCCAGCAAGATGCTGCCGCCGCAAGCAGCAGAAAAGAACAGTTTTAATGCGTAAGACATGTGCCCCTTCCCACAATGGAAAGGGGCACATGTCTTACGCAACAGTAACTAGTTCTGGCTTAATTGCTGATTTTTGTAGTTTTACATCTCTTCAAATGAACACGTGAGTAAGTTTAACTACACAAATTACAAGAAACAGTTAGATTACATTTTGTCAGCCCAACCCTGCGAACACAAATAACAAGATTCAATTGTTACAAATGGTGCATCGTTTGTTTGTAGCATACTCTGACGTACTAAAATTTTTCAAATTCAGAAGTGAATTCACTACTTCGAACCAATCAACGACCAAACTAAGGCGGACAGTTTCATGGACTACGCCACCTTTCTGGGGCTGGTTAGAGCCCCCTCTGGCTTGCACTGCTAATATCTCTCTATCGGCTTTCGGCCGTCAAAGGCCTTATGCGGGTGCGGGTTATTGTAGAAGTCAAACCATCAGACCAGGATGCGACGAAGCTCGCTTCCTGTCTCCATCACCCGCAAATACTGGCATTGATACTTCAGAAAGCACCAGAGACGTTCGTCTATCACGCTATCCATCCATCCGGGGCGACGCGCGTCTTGAATTTGGCGGCGAACTTCCTTCTCGATGTGGACATAAAAAACCTCCCTTGGCTTCGTACGTCCACCATAGCTCGTGATCCCGTCTCCCGAACCCACTTCGCGATCAGGGAGACAAGGAAACAGCTATAAATTGTGAAGCATATAATTGATTGCAACACGGCGGGCGAATAATGAGGCCCATCCAGGCGGCCAAGCCTGTAAACACTGCGCATGCCTGTTTTCACTGGCGTTGACAAAACCACAGCAAAACCATTTGTGAACAATTTCACTTTTTAATGTTTATTCAATATTATAATCGTATTACATAAATTTTTTCTTGCCCATATGAACCGGCCCGGCAATCAGCCAGCCGGTTGGATCCCTTCGATGCGTCCGTCGATGGGCAGCGTAAGCCGTGCCACGCGCGCCGGAAAACCTGGCGTCTGTGAACGGCAAACACGCGAATGCCCAGCCCTTCGCCAAAACGAAGGCCAGGACGTACTGCGGCGGACAGTACCGCGACCATTTTAAATGAAACAACAGGGATCCACTACGAATTATTGGAAAAAATGTGAAATAAATCTTTATCATCAGGCTTTTTGGAAGGCTCTGCGCTGTTTTTATCTCTTCATTACTTCATATTACACATATCAATATGTAATTTTTATAAGAAAAAAAATTCACACCTTTTCTTGTATTGTGAGTATATGCACATCCACCTGATCCTTTTTTCTAGAGGGTATTGACATAATAGTTCCAATGGCATAGCCATAAAGAAAATCATTCTGACACAGCTTTTACTTCTGCTGCACAATATACATTGGATTGAATCCGGATTGCTCGACAAGGGCATTTGCATACTTCCGGGTACATGTACTGGTCTTTTTATGCCAGGAGGCGTCAAACGTGACCTCTCAAGAGTTGATTGACCTCGTTTATATTATTGTGTTCTGCATGGGCGGCATTGCTTTTGCCGTTGGTCCCTTTATTCTAGTGTACTTCCTCCAGCCGCGATCCACCAGAAACACCGTTGGCAAAACGCTTCAGGTGGTGGAATGCGGCATGCCGCCCATTGGTGACGCCTGGATCAAATTCAGCGCTGTCTACTATCTCTATGCACTGATGTTTGTGGCCTTTGCCGTTGACATTCTCTTTCTTATGCCTGTGGCGCTTGTATACAACCGCCCCGGCCCTGTGGGCGATTTGCAGGCATTTGTGGAGATACTCATATTTGTGGGCATTCTGTCCCTGGTCATTGTCTACGCATGGAAAAAGGGAGTGTTCCAGTGGCAACGCAAGACGTACTCGGATCAATAGTCCAGTTCTCAAAGCTGGATCAGCTTCTGGACCTGTGCCGGGCCAATTCGCTCTGGCCCATGACCTTTGGCCTGGCCTGCTGTGCCATTGAAATGATGGCCACCGGCGCTTCGCGCTTTGACCTGGCGCGCTTCGGGGCTGAGGTTTTTCGCCCGTCTCCGCGTCAAAGCGACGTAATGATCGTTTCGGGCACCATCAATAAAAAAATAGCTCCCGCCGTGCAGACGCTGTACGACCAGATGCCCGAACCCAAGTGGGTTATCGCCATGGGCAACTGCGCCATTTCGGGCGGGCCTTTCGCGTACGAGGGGCAGTACGGCATTGTTGAGGGTGTGGACAAGCTCTTTCCCGTGGATGTTTTTGTTCCTGGCTGTCCGCCGCGCCCTGAAGCCCTCATAGAGGGCATTCTCAAGCTTGAAGAAAAGCTCACGGGCAAACGCCGCTGGCCCCGCGTGGACCCGATCCCTCTGCCCGGCCCCGCTGCGGCCAAAGCCAGGGCGGCGGCTTCTGCATCCAGCGAGCCGCAGGCTTTGCACACGCCGGACGCGCCGTCTGGCGAGGCTTCCGCCGAACCCTCCCCCGAAACAGCCCCTGCTGCGGAGGTCAAGCCATGAGCCAGCAAAACACGCGGCCTGAGGCCCTTGCCACAAGTCTTGCCGCCCTGCCGGGAGCCCTTGTGCGCCCCACAGAGCGTGCGGCCAAAGGCTATGACCTCGATGTGAGCCTGACCCCGGAAGCGCTTGTTCCAGCTGTCAATGTTCTGGATGCTGCCGGATATTTTCTTGAAACCATCACCGGCGTTGACTGGTTTGGCGAGCAGGCAGAGCTGCGCAAGGCGGCTGAAGCGGCTGAAGCAGCCGAGGCCAAAAAGCGTGAAGAAGCGCTGGCAAAACAGGCCGAAGCAGCAGCGGAAGCCACGGAAGCCTCAGGCGCAGAAACCGCGCCCGTCGCCCCTGCCCCTGCCAGTGCCGCGCCGCCCGCCGAGCAAACGGCACCCGCAGACAAGCCCCCGCTGCCCGAGGACGAAATAGAAGTGGTGTACGACTTCAACCACTTCCAGTCGCGCCACAGGGTCGTTTTGCGTGTACGCACGCCGCGCAGCCAGCCGCAGGTTCCCACAATTCAGACCATCTACCCCATTGCCCATTGGCACGAGCGCGAGGCCCACGACTTTTTCGGCATCGTCTTTACCGGACACAACTACCTTGTCCCCCTGCTGTTGCCCGAAGATGCGGACTTTCACCCTCTGCTCAAGGATTACGGCGCATGAACGTTCTGCCACAATGCCCCATTGACGAATATTTCGTCCTGAACCTTGGGCCGCAGCATCCTGCCACCCACGGCGTGCTGCGCATCAAGCTGGTCATGGACGGCGAGTATGTGTTCGAAGCGGAGCCGGTGCTGGGCTACATCCACCGCATGCACGAAAAAATGGCTGAAAACCGCACCTGGGCGCAGTTCTTTCCCAATACGGGCCGCATGGACTACCTGCACGCCCTGGCCTACAACCACGGCTACGCCTGTGTTGTGGAACGCGCCGCCTCCATCGAGGTACCGGAACGCGCCGAATATATCCGCGTCATCACGGCGGAGCTGAACCGCATATCCAGCCACTTGCTCTGGTTCGGGGCCTTTGTGCTGGACCTCGGGGGATTTTCGCCCCTGCTGTACGCCTTTGACGACCGCGAACACATCCTTGACCTTCTCGAATCAGTCACAGGCTCGCGCCTGACTTACTGCTATTTCCGCTTCGGCGGCGTCGCCAACGACATCGACGACGCTTTCATCACGGGCACGCGCGCCTTCATCAAGCGCATGCGCAGGCGTCTCATCAAATACCATGACCTTGTCACCAAGAACATCATTATCATGAAGCGTCTGAAGGACATCGGCTTTGTTCCGGCAGAGATGTGCCGCAAATACGGCGCCACAGGCCCGGTGGCCAGAGGCGCGGGCATTGAGTACGACGTGCGCCGCCATGAGCCCTATTCCGTCTACGATCGCTTTACCTTTGACGTGCCGGTCTACACCGAGGCGGACTCCATGGCCCGCTACATGGTGCGCATGGACGAGATCGAGCAGAGCCTGCGCATCATTGAGCAGGCTCTGGATCAACTGCCCGACGGCCCCGTCATGGCGCCCAAGGTTCCCAAAAACATCAAGCCGCCCAAGGGCGACTACTATCATGCTGTTGAAACGGCGCGGGGCCTCCTTGGCATGCGCGCGGTGAGTGATGGAAGCACTACCCCCTGGCGGCTCAAGCTGCGCACCCCCTGCTTTGCCAACCTGCTGGTTTTTGGCGAGGCCAGCCGGGGCATGCTGCTGCCTGACGCCCTTGCCATGCTTGGCAGTTTGGATCTGGTTATTCCCGACATCGACAGGTGAGGACATCATGCAGCTGCCTGATCCCGAAGTATTGCGCCTTATTGCCTATCTGGTGGGTTTTTTCGCCTTTGTGGGTCTTAACGCCGCCTATCTTGTCTGGCTTGAACGCAAGGAAGCCGGGCATATACAACGGCGCATAGGCCCCAAAGAAGTTGGCCCGTTCGGCCTGCTTCAGCCTCTGGCCGACGCGCTCAAGCTCATGAGCAAGCAGGTGTTCATCCCCCAGGGGGCCGACCGGGTGCTGTACCTTGTGGGGCCGGTGCTGGTCATGACCCCGGCGTTCATGAGTTTTGTCACCATTCCTTATGCAGAGAACCTGGGCGCGCGAAACCTGAACGTGGGCCTGCTGGCCATATTCTCCTTTGCCTCCATCAACGTGCTGGGGCTGCTGCTGGGCGCGTGGGGCTCGCGCAATAAATACGCCATCATATCGGCCGCCCGCGTTGTTTCGCAAAACGTGGCCTATGAAATACCCATGCTGCTGGTGGTGGTGAGCCTCGTGATGGTGACCGGTTCCCTGAACCTGCACGACATTGTCATGACCCAGGCGGGCGGCTTCTGGAACTGGAACATACTGCGGCTTTCGGCCAGCCCGCTCATGCCCGTGGCCTTTGTCATCTTCTTTATCTGTATGCTGGCTGAAACCAACCGCGCCCCCTTTGACATGGCCGAAGCCGAAAGCGAACTTATTGCCGGAGCCTTTACCGAATACGGCGGCATGGGATTTGGCGTGTTCTTTATGGGTGAATACGCCAACATGGTGGTGGGCAGCAGCGTTCTCACCATTCTTTTCCTCGGGGGCTGGGGCTGCCCCCTGGGTCTGTGGCCCGGCGTCCACTGGTTTCTTATCAAGCTTTACGCCGTCATCTTCACGGTCATCTGGATACGCTGGACCTTTCCGCGCACCACATTTTACGGTCTGCTCAACCTTTCATGGAAGGTGCTTATTCCCATAGCCCTTGCAAACCTCATTCTTACGAGCGCGCTGCTCAAGGTGCTGTAATCATGACTGCCTATTTCAAAGACATTCTGGGCGGCGCATGGAGCCTGGTAGTGGGGCTGTCCATCACCCTGCGCTATTTCTTCAAGCCCGTGGTGACCAAGCAGTACCCCTATGAGGTACTGCCCATTCCACCACGCTATCGCGGGCACATCGACCTTGTGTACGACGAAAAAACCGGTTCGGACAAATGCATTGTCTGCGGCTCCTGCCAAAAGGCCTGCCCTTCGGGCTGCATTTCCCTTGCTGGCGAGAAACCCGAGGGCGCCAAACAGAAAAAGCTCACCACCTATCAACTGGATTTCACCAAGTGCAGCCTTTGCGGACTGTGCGTTGAATCCTGCCCCACGGATGCCCTGGCTTTTTCGAGGGATTACAACCTGGCTGGCTTTGACGCTGATGAATACCGCTTCGATCTTGTCAAAAGACTCAAGGAGCGCCCGTGATGCCCACTTCCGATTTGATGCAGACCATCGCCGAGATCATCTTTCTGGTCTTTGTGGCGGCGACCTTTTTCGGGGCTGCGGTAGCCGTGACCACGCGCCGGCTCATACGCAGCGTGGCGGGTCTGGCCCTGTGCCTCATGGGTGTGGCGGGCCTCTACTACTTCCTGTCCAGCCCCTTTCTGGCCTTCATGCAGATACTCATCTACGTCGGGGCCGTCTGTGTAACCCTTGTTTTCGCCATCATGCTGGCTGAGCGGTCATACCGTGCGCAAGAGGTGAAAAAAGGGCCGCTGGTCCTGGCTCTGGGCACTCTGGGCGGCAGCGTGTTTACGGCTACCCTGCTGGCCACGTCCATGACTGCCCGCTGGAGCGACATTCCGCTGAAACAGGCTGACGGTTCGCTTGAGCGCATCGGGCAATCCCTGCTTTCCACCTACTCCATGAGTTTTGAACTCATTTCCGTGGTGCTGCTGGTAGCCATGGTCGGCGCGCTTGTGCTGGCCCGCGAAGGGAGGGACAGACAGTGAATATTCTCAATCTGAGCCAGTACCTTGAAACATATTTGTTCATCGGCGCAGTGCTGTTCTGCATGGGGCTTATGGGCATGGCTTTCAGGCGTACCTTCATCGGCATGCTCATCGCCTCCGAGCTTATCCTGAGCGGGGCCTCCGTGAACTTCATGGCTTTTGGCCGATTTGTGGCCCAAGACCAGACCACCGGGCAGATAGCCACCCTTTTTGTCATGGCCATCGCCGCGGCAGAGGCTGTGGTGGCGCTTTCCATCATCATGGTTGTTTACCGCAATTACCGCACGGTGGACGCTGACGCCCCGAAGGAACTCAAAGGGTAGGGCTGAACGGAATTTTCGGTTCCGTACCGCAATCCCGCGCTCCGACGAACAGGAGAGGAACAGATGGAGATTGTTGCATCCGTAAAACCGCTGGCAGCCGTGCTTTCGGCCCTGATAGGGGCCTGCATGGTCATGCTTTCCAGACGGTCCCCCAACGTGCGTGAGTCCTGGTCGCTGGTAGCGGCGCTGGTCATGTTCGGCATTATCCTTTCAATGGTGCCGGATGTGGCCCCGCAGCCCGTGGGGCGCGGCCTTACGCTGCACCAGACGCTCTTTCCCATACTCCCCGGCCTTTCGGTGAGTTTTCGCGCCGACGCCTTTTCAATGGTCTTTGCCCTGGTGGGTTCATTCCTGTGGGTCATCACCATCTTCTATTCGGCAGGCTACATGCGCAGCCTGGAAGAACACGCCCAGACGCGCTTTAACGCCTGTTTTGCCCTGACCCTTTTCGGGGCCATGGGCGTGGCCTTTGCGGACAACCTTTTTACGCTCTACCTGTTCTACGAGGTGGTGAGCATCTGCACCTACCCCCTGGTGGCCCACCATCAGGATGAGGAAAGCTACAGCGGCGGGCGCAAGTACATCGTGTACCTGACCACCACGGCCAAGGGCCTTGTGCTTCCTGCCATGATACTCATCTACGTGCTCACCGGCACGCTGGACTTCACCCACAACAGCCATTTGAGCGTTCTTACCCCTGAGATAAACACGACGCTCGTGACCATTCTTTACGTCTGCTGCCTGCTGGGCTTTGCCAAAAACGGCATCATGCCCTTCCACAACTGGCTGCCGGGCGCAATGGTGGCCCCCACACCGGTTTCCGCCCTGCTGCACGCCGTGGCAGTTGTTACCGTGGGCGTGTTCTGCACCACGCGGGTCATGCTCTATGTCTTTGGCACCGACCTCATGACCAGGCTCAACCTGGGCGTGCCCACGGCCTACTTTGTTTCCTTTACCATTCTGATGGCTTCAATCATTGCCCTGAGCAAGGACAACCTCAAAGCCCGTCTGGCCTATTCCACAGTGAGCCAGCTTTCCTACATCATACTTGGTGTGGCTCTGCTCACCGTGGACGGCATACAGGGCGGCGTGGTGCACATGGCCAACCACGCTTTCGCCAAGATCACGCTCTTCTTCTGTGCTGGCGCTGTATATGTGGCCACCCACAAAAAGTGCATTTCCGAGATGAGCGGCCTTGGCCGTTCCATGCCCATCACCTTCGCCGCGTTTGCCGTGGCCTCGCTTTCAATGATTGGCGCGCCGCCGGTAGCGGGCTTTGTCACCAAGTGGAAGCTGCTGACCGGGGCAATGGAAATGCCCACGCACGCCATGGGCATTCTGCTCGTACTGCTGGCCAGTACCCTGCTCAACGTGGCCTACTTCGCGCCCGTGACCTTCAAGGCCTTTTTCGGCAAGCGCCCGGAGGGAGAGCCTGAAACCGGCATGCGCGAAGCCCCGATGGCCATGGTTATTCCCATCCTCGTCGCGGCGGCCATATCCGTAATTCTGGGCATCTATCCCGACATCATCATGGTTTTTGTGAAGGCGGTGACAGGATGATCGTAAAACTCATTGATTTCTTACGTGACAGGCTCGCTGCCACTATCACGGCGTGCCTTGCCGTGCTGGTACTGCTGGTGCTGTGGGACGCCCTGCTGGTCGACAAGAGTGACGCGCACACGCTGGTGGAGCGGATACCCGGATTCTGGGCCGGATTCGGCTTTCTGGCCTGCGTGCTCATCATCATTGTCTCCAAATGGTTCGGCCATCTGGGCATCATGACCCGCGAGGACTACTATGATGATTGATACCTGGATTCATCCCTCGGCCATCCTGCTGGCTGGAGCCGTCATTCTGCCCTGTCTGCCCAAGGCGTGGCGCAAGATCTTCCTGGTTATGGTGCCCCTGCTGGCCTTTGCGGACGTGGTGAGCATGCAGGGTCACAATGGCGTGTTCGGAAGCCTGCGCTTTATGGACGCCACCATGATATTCGGCAGGGTGGACGCCCTGAGCATGGTCTTTGCCTACATCATGTCGCTCATGTGCATTATTGGCACGGTCTACGGGCTGCATGTGGAAAACCCGTTGGAGCAGTCCGCTGCCTGGGTTTATGTGGCGGGATCGCTGGGGGTCATCTTCTGCGGCGACTACCTGACGCTCTTCCTTTTCTGGGAGATCATGGCCTTTTCGTCGGTATTTCTGGTCTGGTTCCGCCGCCGCAAGGAATCGCTGGCCACAGGCTACAGATACCTGCTGGTGCATACGGCTGGCGGCCTCATGCTGCTGGCGGGCATTGTGCTGCGCTACAAGGCCACTGGCGGCGACATGTCCTTCGGCCCCATTGGCGTGGATTCACCGCAGCTTTACACCTGGCTCATCCTGGCCGGATTTCTGCTCAACGCGGCTGTGCCGCCGCTGCACGCATGGCTGCCTGACGCCTATGGCGAAGCCACAGTGGCCGGCGCGGTGTTCATGTGCGCCTTTACCACCAAAACAGCCGTGTACGCCCTGGCAAGAGGCTTTGCGGGCATGGAAATTCTGGTGCCGCTCGGCGTCATCATGGCTCTGTACGGCGTGGTCTACGCCGTGCTTGAAAACGACGCACGGCGGCTGCTGGCCTACCACATCATCAGCCAGGTCGGTTACATGGTGGCCGGTGTGGGCATAGGCACGCAACTGGCCATCAATGGCGCATGCGCTCACGCCTTTGCCCATATTCTCTACAAGGGCCTGCTCTTCATGGGCTGCGGCGCAGTGCTGCAGATGACCGGAACCAGCAAGTTCACGGAGCTTGGCGGGCTGTACAAAAAAATGCCCAAAACCTTCCTCTATACCCTTGTTGGCGGCCTTTCCATCTCCGCCTTCCCCCTGTTCAGCGGTTTTGTGAGCAAGGCCATGATCGTGGCCGCCGGGTACGAAGTGCACAATTACTGGGCCGCGTTCCTGCTCACGCTGGCCTCTGCAGGTACGTTCCTGCACACCGGACTCAAGGTTCCCTACTTTATCTGGTTCGGCAAAAACAACTGCTCAAAAAAGACGTGGCAGCGCGCGGGCGATCCGCCCAAGAACATGCAGCTGGCCATGTTCATGGCTGCTGCCCTGTGTATCTTTGTGGGCTGCTACACCCCGTATCTCTATGACATGCTGCCCTTCCCGCAGGCTGCGGCCGCATATCACCCCTACACTGCCTACCATGTGGCGGAAACGCTTCAGATCCTGCTGTTTACGGCTCTGGGCTTCTTTTTGCTGCTCAAAAAGCTTTCGCCGGAACCCACCATCAGCCTGGATCTGGACTGGTTTTACCGCAAGGGCGGCAGGCTTTTTTACTGGCTTGCGCGCAAGCCCGTACAAACGGCCGACACGGCAGTGGGCGAAGCCTGGAACAAGGAAGGCATTGTGCCGCTCATGCGTACGGCCCGCTTCTGGTCATGGTTTGACTGGCACGTCATTGATACCGTGGTTGACGGCACTGCCCGCGGCGTGCGGGCGCTGGGCGGCAAACTGCGGCTCGTGCAGCGCGGCAGGTTGCAGATCAGCATCACCTATATGGCCGTCCTGATGGCCTTTGCACTCGCGTTCCTGGCCTTGGCCTGAGCCCACCAGAGGAGATGGCAGCCATGCAATTTTTGAGCATGAACACTTCAGGTTTTCCCATTCTTTCCGTGCTGATTTTCCTGCCTTTGGCAGGGGCCGCCATTGTGCCTTTGCTCGGCAGTGAAAAACAGGCGAAAATATGGACCTTGTTGATTACCTTGGTCAACGGCGCGCTGTCGCTCCCGCTGTTTTGCGACTTTTCCCTGGCGTCGGCGCAGTATCAGTTCGCCGAACACCATTCGTGGATCGCGTCTTTCAACATCAACTACACGCTTGGGGTGGACGGCATATCCCTGCTGCTGGTGCTCATGACCACGCTCATCATGCCCCTGTGCGTTCTGGGTTCGTGGAAGTATATCCAGAGCCGGGTCAAGGAGTTCATGATCTGCCTGCTGATTATGGAGACGTCCATGCTGGGCGTGTTCATGGCCCTTGACCTTGTGCTCTTCTATATTTTCTGGGAAGCCATGCTCATCCCCATGTTCCTGCTCATCGCCGTATGGGGAGGGCCGCGCAAGACCTACGCCTCCATCAAGTTCTTTCTCTACACCCTTGCGGGTTCGGTTTTTCTGCTGGTGGCCATTGTGGCCCTGTACATACACGAGGGAACCTTCAGCATTCCCACCCTTATGGGGCAGCAATACGCAGCCAACTTCCAGTTGCTGATTTTTCTGGCATTCTTTGTGGCCTTTGCCATCAAGGTGCCCATGTTCCCCTTTCACACCTGGCTGCCGGCAGCCCACGTGGAAGCACCCACGGCAGGCTCCGTCATTCTGGCCTCTGTCCTGCTTAAAATGGGCACCTACGGCTTTATGCGCTTTTGCCTGCCCATCACCCCCGCCGCCACGGTAAGCCTGATGCCCGCCCTGCAATGGCTTTCCATCGCGGGCATCCTCTACGGCGGTTTTACCGCCCTGGCCCAGCAGGACATGAAAAAGCTCATTGCCTATTCCAGTGTGGGCCATATGGGCTTTGTGACGCTGGGAATCTTCGCCCTTGACGCGCGTGGGCTGGAAGGGGCGTTATTGCAGATGATCAATCACGGCATCACCACTGGGGCCTTGTTCTTGTGCGTGGGCATGATCTATGAGCGCAACCACAGCCGCGAGCTTTCAGCAGCGGCCGGGCTTGGTCGGTTTATGCCCATCTACGTGACCTATCTGACGATTTTTTCACTTTCTTCACTGGCCTTCCCCGGCACCAACAGCTTTGTGGGCGAATTCCTGATTCTGGCCGGGGCCTTCTTCAACAACAAGATTGTGGCCGCCTGCGCCATACCCGGCGCGGTGCTTGCCGCAGCCTACATGCTGCGCATGCTGCAAAGGGTCATATGGGGCGGCACCCATAATCCCGACCAGTCAAAACTGTGGGATCTGGGCTGGCGTGAAACCGTGACCCTGGCACCCCTGATGGTCTTTGTTTTCTGGATTGGCCTGGCTCCCGAGCCTTTTCTGCGCGTCATGCGCCCGAGCCTTACCCACCTTCTGGTACAGACGGGCTACCACGCCCCCCAAACGCAGGCTCTGGCGGAATTTTTCGCCCGCTGACACGAAACTTCGAGACAAGGCGCACGCATGAACATACACCTTTTTCTTCCTGAGTTGGCCCTTCTGGCAGGCTGCCTTGCGGCTTTCTGCATGACCATCGGCAAGGCTGGAAAAAACGCCATGCGCGTTTCAATACTCTGCGCCGCACTGGTCTACACCCTGGCCGCCATATGGACGTTGCCGCTCAAGGGCAGCCTTTTTTACGACGCATACCGTGTGGATCTGTTTTCCCAGATGGTAAAATGCGCCATGGGCCTCGGCTTTTGCCTCATGCTGTTCTTCGGGGGTGAGGTCAAGGGCATTGATGGCGACGTGAAGGCCGAATACTACCTCTTTTTGCTGACGGCACTGCTGGGGCTGACCCTGCTTGTCAGCAGCGTCGAGATTGTGACCCTGTTTCTCGCGCTGGAGCTGTCCTCGTACTCCCTCTATCTTCTCGTACCCATGCGCTCCGCGCCTGACGGGCAGACATGGCACGTGGAGGCGGCCGTCAAATACCTGTTCTTCGGCGTTGCCAGTTCGGGCATCATGCTGTTTGGCATAAGCTGGATCTTCGGCCTGACCGGAACCACCTACATGTCCGGCATACTGCCCGTGCTGCATACGGTTTCATCCCAGCCCGTGGGCGTCATGGCGCTGGTCATGCTGCTGTGCGGCATGTTCTTCAAGCTGGCGGTATTTCCTTTCCACTTCTGGACGCCCGATGTTTACCAGGGCGCGTCCAATGAAACCACTGCCTTTATTTCCGCCCTGCCCAAGGTGGCGGCTGTGGCTGTTCTGGCGCGGTTCTGCGCGCTGGCGGCCCCGGATTCCATAGCCTTGCCAACCCTGCTTACCGTGCTTTCCGTCTGCTCGATGTTTTATGGCAACCTGACGGCCCTTGTACAAAAAGACGTCAAACGCATGCTCGGTTTTTCGGGTATAGCCCATGCGGGGTACATCCTGCTGGGCATGGTCACCCTCAAAGCCGGGGGCTTCGCCACTGCCCTGTACTACGGCATCGGCTATCTCTTCATGATGCTGGCGGCCTTTCTGGTTCTGTACACCGTGGCCCCCAATGGAGCGAATGTAAACGTCAAGAATCTCAACGGGCTTTCCCGCCGTTCGCCCCTGCTGGCCTTCATCATGACCGTGAGCATGTTCGCTCTGGCGGGCATTCCGCCTTTCGCGGGCTTTATGGGCAAGTTCATGCTGCTCACAAGCGCATTCAAGTCCGGCTATGTGCTGCTGGTGGTCATTGCGGCCATCAATACGGCCATTGGCATCTATTATTACCTGCAGGTGGTTCGCGCCGTGTACGCCGAGGACGAAAACGAAACGGCGGACGTTCCCGTGACAACGGCCGGAACCCGCGTTGCTGGCGTCTGTCTTGTGGCCATAACGCTCGCGCTGGGCATTATGCCTGAAACTGTGGTGGACATGGCGGTCAAGGCCATGCAGGCCGCCTGGTAAGATCGCGGGCACGCGCTACAGGCGCTTCAAACGAGTGTGCTGACGTTTCAGCGGGTTTACACAGGCGCTTTTTAAACGAAACATCGGACATTCCCGTATTCACTAGCGACCAGACTTTCCATGCGTGGCTCATATGAAAGACCGGGGCCTTGCAGACGTTCCAACGCTGCAGGGCCCCGGTCTTTCATTTTTGGGCAGATTGCCTATGCAATATATGCCCAATAACAGCAGGCAGACTTTGAGACAGGGTGTTGTTTTGAAGGTGTTGTTTTTTGACCTCGCTTCAGATCAAAAAAACCTTTGCACTATCACAGAATACAACAAGAGTTTTAGGGGGTGGGGGCGTGGGGGAGGAGACCCTTTTGCAAAAGGGTCCCTCCCCCACAAAACGTTTCTTCTCCCACAAAACGTTTCTTCTCCCACAAAACGTTTCTTCTCCCACAAAACGTTCTTCTCCCACAAAGCATTTCTTCCCCGTAACTACCTGTTACCGCAGTTCTTCCATGGTGGTTCGCAGTTCCTGAGCCATTTGCGACAGTTCCTGCAAGGCCACAGAAGACTGTACGATGCCTTCGGAGGTTTCGCCGACAATGCGGTTGATTTCTTCAATGGCCCGGCTGATTTCCTCTGACGCGGCGCTTTGCTCTTCCGCCGCCGCGGCAATGGAACTGACCACAGTGGAGTTGTCCGAGGCCAGCGTCACGATTTCATCCAGGGCGGCGCCAGAAGCGTTGGCCAGCCCTGTTGCTTCTGTCACGCTTTGCACTGCGCTGTGCACCTCGTCGATATTGGTACGGGCCGAAGCCTGAATGGCGGTGATGGCGGCGCTGACTTCCAGAGTAGCGCTCATGGTTTTTTCCGCCAGCTTGCGCACCTCGTCGGCAACCACGGCAAATCCCCTGCCCGCATCGCCAGCACGGGCGGCCTCAATGGCTGCATTGAGCGCCAGCAGGTTGGTCTGATCGGCGATATCGGAAATAACGCCCATGATGCTGCCGATATTTTCCGCCTGGCCTCCCAGTTCGCTCATATTGCCTTGCAGGTTGTGCGCCACGTTGTTCACGGCATTGATGGACTGGACAACCCTGTTGACCAGGCCGGAACCGTCCTCGGCCTTGTGTCGCGAGTTCTGGCTCTGGTCGGCGGCCTGAGCCGCGTTTCGCGCTACCTCCAGAACGGTGGAGTTCATTTCCGCCATGGCGCTGGCCGTGGACTCAACGCGCGTGCGCTGAATTTCGGCTCCGCGTGAAATTTCACCCACCTGGGTTGAAAGCTCTTCAGAAGCAGCCGCAAGCCGGTCGGAGATGTTTGAGGCATGATTGGCAACTTCAAGCATGGTTCGCTGCTGGGTTTTGATTTCGGTAAGGTCGGTCAAAAGCTGCATGACGGAAGTGATGTTGCCCTGCTCGTCAAGCATGGGAATGGCGGTATACGCCACATCCATGGTATGGCCCTGCGGATGGGCCCTGGTTTCGCCGCTGGCCGGAGCCTTGGTATTCACGGATGTGGTGAGACCGCAGCGCTCGGTGCCGTAATCATCACGGTGGAACATTTCGTAGCAGGTCATGCCCTGCCAATTATCTCCAACCAGTTTACGGGCGATTTCATTGATATACGATGCCTTGAGATCCTTGTTCAGCACAATGACGGGCGAGGGGATATTTTCCAGAACCGTATGAAAACGTCTGAGAATATTGTTTGTGCCATGAACAAGCACCCCAAATTCGCCCTCAAACTTGCCCTCGTCGCCTTCTGAACTCAGATAGCCCTCTTCGACCTTTCGTTCCAGCCACTTGTATTCCTCAAGAATTCTGTTGAGGGCCGTGGGAACCATCTTCATGGCTCCAACCATTCTTCCGATTTCGCCTTTTTCGCGCGTTTTCAGCTGGCGGGAGAAATCGCCGTGTGCCAGTGCGCTTGCGTAGCCTGAAAGATCGGCAAGCAGGCGCACAAAGCCAATAACGATGCCTGCCGCAAGCACTGCGCCCAAAAAGATGCCAGCAAGGCTTGTGATCTGCATGTACTGCTGGGCGTCCCGATTTTCATCCAGTATCAGTGGCCCAAGCGTTGTCAGTTCCGTAGTGACGCTGTCATTGAGCGCCCCAAGGGCCTCGCGTCCCTTGGCTATTTCTGCAAACAGGCTGGACATGCCGGTATTGCCCTGCTCAAACATCTTTTCAAGCTTGGCAAGGTTTACGCTTATGGCGTCCCTGCTTTTCACAAGATGGGCATAGAGGTCGCGGCCCTCCTGCGTGAAAAGGTATGGCGCCATCATTTCCATGCTCCCCTTCAGAGATTCCAGATAGCCACGGGCCTTTTTTCCTTCTTCCATATCACGCGAATCTGCAAAACGCTCAAAGCTTCCCTGGGCCGAGGCCAGATAGGGCCAGGCCTGGGCCAGAACCGCAAGGGCTTCCGCAGTGCCAGCATCGTGCAGCCTTTGCCCCAGTACGCGCATGTCTTCAACCATGGCTCTCATGGCGGGCTGTACATCTTTGTCAAACAGATCGCTGGCTCCTGTCAGACTATTTGTAACCACGTTGATCTGCTCACCAAGATTTTGCGCGGCCACGAGCATTTTTTTGAGAAGTCCAGTGCGCTCGGCGCTCTTGACCAGCACCTCAGAACGCTTGACCTGCGAGATCAGAGCGTTCACGGAATCATGCGCCACCTTGATGGCGTTCTTGTTCCTTGTATCGTGCTGAAACCGAAAAACATCGGACGTTATTGCATTGAGTGCGCTGGAAGCCTCGCTGCAGAGTACACTCAACTGCGCAATTTTTTGGTATTCCTCAAAATTCGCTGTAGACATGCTGATGTTTCTATGGCCGAAGAATGCCATAGAAACAAGCAACAATACCATAAATGCGAATCCGATAATTATTCTGTACTTGGTTGTCATGCTGGCATCCATAGAGAGGTTGAAGATGCATTCGCCTGCGGTGCTGATACATAACCTTGGCTGGCTACAATCGTGCCGTTTTTCCGCAATGCTGGCCGTCAGTATATCTTGGCCATGACAAGGTATATTCATTAATCTATATGAAGGACGTATGCGTATACGTGGATGATTGCCTGTTTCAAACCGCGATAGTGGCAGGAATTACGTCCGCCTTGTTGCCTCTTGTGATGAGGGCGGACAAAGTAAGCAAGGGTGTAAGGGGTAAGGCTGGCGTTGCTGTGCTGCCATTATCCCTAGCTTCTTATTATCAAAATCTCCCTTTATTGCAACTAATAATCTATAACGTATTTTCGGTTTTATGAAAAAAAAGAATAGGGCAGCGCCAGTTTTTGACGCCGCCCCTGCACAGGTAGGTATTTAAATCAACTAACTATAAATTTTTACAGCATTTTTATGGCCTCAGCCTGCGTTGAAAAAACACAGAATGTGACGTGCAGGCCATGCCACGTTGCCACACGCCCATGCCGCATCGCATACGCTGTGCAGCATCGCATACGCCATGCCGCGTCGCATACGCCGTACCGCGTTGCAAACGCCCATGCCGCGTTGCCACAGTACCCTGCTGCCGGGCATCAGGCGCTGCGCAAAATTATCCTGGGAATCTCCGACGGCACGCCAAGTCGCACGGGAAATCCGTTCCACACCCCCGCCCCGGAGGTAACGTACATGTTCAGCGCGTCAACCGCATACCGCCCGTACAGATAACCGCCGTTGAACTGCGCCACCACGGCGTTCATGCCCAGTATCTGCCCCCCGTGGGTATGGCCCGAAAGCTGTACATCAATGCCGCATCGGGCGTTTGCAGGCGCGTTGGCGGGCCTGTGCTCCATAAGGATGCGCACCGCGTCTTCGGGCGCGCCCTGAAGCGCCGCAGCCAGATCCGGCCCAGGCAGACCAAAGCGCTGCGCAGCCACATCCGTAACACCAGCGAGAACCAGCGGATGCTCCTGTATGCGCAGCACCGTGTGCTGGTTCAGCAGCATGGGTATGCCCAGGGCGGGAAATGCCTTCATCCAGCCGGAAAAGTTGCTGTAATACTCATGGTTGCCCACAGAGCCCCAAATGCCGTAATTCGCCCGCAACCGCCGCAAGGGAGCCACATCCGCAGCCCTGGCCGCGGGGCTGCCATCCACCATATCCCCTGTGAACAGAATCAGATCCGGCTTCAGGGCATTGACGCGATCCACCAGCGCGTTCACCCATACACTCTGCAAAAGCGGGCTTGCGTGCATATCGCTGATCTGCACGATGCTCAGCCCGTCCAGAGCGTTGGGGAGCCTTGGCACAAGCACCTCAACATTCCTCACCTCTGGCACGCCAACGGCTTCACGCAGGCCCCAAAAGGCCGTGCCTGCGGCAAGAGCCACCATTATGGCCTGCCGTCTGCCAGATGAAAAGGCGGGCTGTGGAGCGACGGGCTTTGCGCTGCCACGAATTTTTCGGCCGACCCAGCCAATGATGCAGACCAGATCACGCAAAAGCGTGAACACCAGCAGCAGTACCAGCAAGAGAAAGCACCAGCCCTGCGCCAGCAGCAGAAAGGGGGGAATTTCAGGAGACGCCAGCCCCCCGAAAGCCATGCGGTTGATAAAGTGCTGCTGTGTGATGAAAAGCAGCAACGCGGCCAGCCCGGCTTTTGTTTTCCAGCCTGCCCGCAAGGGCAGCACAAGCCGGGCCGCCAGATATATGAAGACGACCCCGCCCATCAAATGTATGAACATGCTTGGTTTCCTGTACTTTCAAATAAAAACCGCTTTTGAAAAAGCAGGAGTTTCAGGCAGAGCAGCACCTGCGCGTGGCCAAAACACCGCGCACGACTTTTGCCTGGCCGGTTTTACACAACTTTACCCCGGCTGCGGAATCACTTTAACCAGAAATGTATTTCTTGTTCACACCGGCATGCTTGTACCGCCTTGGCGGCGGCAACACAGCATGCCGCTGATTATCCCATAAGACAAGCCGACGGCGGACGGCAAAGCATCCGCAAAGGCCCTGCGCACAGACACAAAGCCAGCCGATGTCAGAGAAGAATATTCATGATTTTTCTTATGTCCATCACCACATTTTTTCGTCAAAGGCCGTCGCTGCGCCTGCTGCCGCCACTGTTGCCGGCCGGCGGCGACCCGGCGGCAGTGGGCAACAGAGGCAGCCACGGGCACCTGCCTGTTACTGCCATTCCTGCATCATCGCATATGGATGTTCGTACAAAAAAATCAGATGGGTAGCTGTTGCAAAAACAACGGGCACTTCCGTCACCGGCCTCTGCGCGTATGGCAAAAGCATGGTTGGCACCATGGTCTGGTACGGGTATGATGCCCTGAAATGTCTGCTTTGTTTGCGGGGCCTGCCCCCTCTGCTCCCACAGAGAACAGAGCGCTTGCACTCAGCAATCACTCCTGGTGCCGCCCCAGGCGGCATGACGGCAATCTCAACACCTTTCAGGAGAACCGTTATGGGCACAGCGCCTTTTGACCATCTCAGCCAAGAAATGACATGCTTCATGCGCTCCAGCGTTCTTGGGGCCCTGGCCGAACTTGATCTTGGCACAACTATCCTCCAGAACGGCAACAGCCTCGGCGCTGCCGAGCTTGCCCGGCTGTGTGCATACGATGAACGGGGAGCCGAGGCCCTGCTGGACGCGCTTGCCGCCCTGGGCTATTTCGCCAAAACAGGAACAGGGGCCGCAGCCCGGTATTCCGTGGCAGAAGAATACAAAAGCTCTCTGGACAGCCGCCACCCGTCAACATTAATTCCAATGATGCGGCACATGGCAGGCTTGCAGCGCTCGTGGGCGCGCCTTGCCTGGGCCGTGCGCGACGGCAAGCCGCAGGATAAAATCCCCAGTATTCTCGGCGCAGAACAGGACAGGGTATCGTTCATCATGGCCATGAATTCCATCGCCGTCAGGCTGGTGGACAAGGCCGTAGCATCGCTGTTCAGTGCCGGGGTTCTGTCTGTTGCAAGCATGGGCCTGCGTATTCTGGACATCGGCGGCGCATCGGGCACCTATACTGAAGCCTTTCTCAAGAATCTGCCGAAAAGCACCGCCACCATCATCGACCTGCCTGTGGCCATTGCGCAGGCCAAAAACCGTTTTACGGGCACGAGCCTTGAGTCGCGCGTCAGCCTGATTGAGTGCGACTTTACAAAGGACGCCCTGCCCTCTGGTTTTGATTTTGCCTGGATAAGCGCCATAATTCACCAGATGAACCGGGAAACAAGCCGCATGCTCTACGCCAAGGCCCTGGATGCGCTGAAACCTGGCGGCAGTGTGGGCGTTCGGGACTACGTCATGCGTGAGGACCGCACCTGCCCTGTTGACGGCGCCCTTTTTGGCATCAACATGCTTGTGAACACCCGGGACGGCAGGGTCTACACCTATGAAGAAATCAGGGAAGACCTCGAACTGGCAGGCTTCACCCAGGTTGTCCACGCCGTTGACGTACCCAGCATGTCCGCTGTGGTGACCGCAAAAAAACCCGGTTAGGGTTTATTACGTTGAGCTGCCTTGTGGGGGAGGGACGCCAAATGCCGTTGAGCTGCTTTGTGGGGGAGGAACCCTTTTGTAAAAGGGTCTCCTTCCCCACGCCCATCCCCTGAAATCTTTGTTGGCTGTTGGCATAGTGCCAGAGCATTTCGATTTTGAAATGCTCTGACGGCTACGAGCAGACGCCCGCCGTGCAGGCGCATCTGGACAGTCTGTCTGCACGGCTGCGGCATGCGCGGTAAAACCGGATTTGCTGTGCAAAAATCTTTATAAACACTGTGTTAGTAACACCAAGGCCCGGAGAAGTATGCTCCGGGCCTGTTTTATTTGCGTTCTTTATGCCTGCCCACCCGAAATCAGCGGCATGGTGAGCAGCCAGAATAAAAATGATTTTTTTCTCAAATTATCATCCAGATGATGGAATCAAAACTTCACCCCGCCTAGCATGCGCAATCAAACGTATTTTGCGCACGTACAAGAAAGGGTGAGCTATGAATCAGGATTTTTGTGCATCACGACTGCCGGTATTTACCTACCTTTGTGAAAATGTTCGTAAATCTGGCAACACCCCCTGCAGGGCCTTTGCAGGCTTTGGCATAGCGTGGTTGGCGTTCGTACTTTTCTGGGGAGTGCTTGAACCGTTTTCTGGCCTCACGCCTGACGGAATGGCCGTTCTCGGCATTGTCGTCTGGGCCAGCATCATGTGGGTCAGCGAGGCCATGCCCGCAGGCATAACCGGCATTTCCATTCCCACCATGCTGCTGATCACCAAGGCTCTGCCCTGGGCCAACGGCAAACCGCCCATGGCCGTCATCTTTGCCGGCTTTACAAACCACGTCATCTGGCTGTGTCTGTTCGCCTTTATGGTCGCCGCCGTCATGCAGCTTATCGGGCTGGACCGCCGTATTGCGCTGGGCATTCTGGCGCGCTTCAAGGCGTCATCCGTTGGTCGGGTCATCTGGGGCATGTTTTTCGTCAACATCATCCTTGGCTTTCTTGTTCCTGCGGCCAACGCCCGCGCCGCCACCCTGCTGCCCGTGGTGCAGGGCATATGCAATCTGCTGGGCGATACGCCCGAAGACCGGGCTGCCAAAAAGGCCATCGTGATTCAGTCGCTGGTCTATGGTTCGATGATCTGCGGCATGTTCATCATGACGGCCCACCTGCCGAACATGATTCTGGTGGGCATTTTTGAAAAAAATGGCTACCAGGACCTGAACTTTCTGAACTGGATGCTGCTCCAATTTCCCTATCTTGGCATGTTTGCGCTTACCAGCTTCTGGATCAAGTACCATTTCAAAACCGCAAAGGTGTCCATTGCGGGCGGCGCAGCCACGCTTGAAAAAAGCTATCGTGACCTCGGCCCCATGACCGCTCCTGAAAAGGTGCTTCTTGGCATCTTCCTTCTGGTGGGCTTCATGTTTGTTACGGGCAAGGGCAGCTTTATCTGCGAACTGCACAGGCAGCCGCTGGGCGTTATTGGCCTGTTGGGCATGCTGCTGCTCTTTGCTCCCGGCATTATGCCCTGCTCGTGGCGGGCAGTGCAGCAAAAAACCATCTGGGGCACATTTCTTCTGCTGGGCGGCGCAATGACCATGACCACAGCCATGACCCAGGCGGGTGTGGCGCAATGGCTAGCCGACCATATCCATGCCATGGTTGTTGGCCTGAACTGGTGGCAGACCCTGCTGGTCATGATGGCCGGAACACACGTCATCCGGCTTGGCATGTTGTCCAACGTGGCGGCAGTGGCCATGCTGGCCCCGGTGGTTTTTGCCATGGCGCCCAAACTGGGGCTGCACCCCGTGGCCTTCACCATGCTGGTTTGCGATACCGACACCTTCGCATACCTGCTGCCGACCCAGATCACCGCGGCCGTCATAGCTCACAGCACCGAAACATTTTCTACCGCGGACTATGCCAAGGCCGGTTGGGTCGCCGTGCTCATCGCCATTGCTTACGGCGTTTGCGTCATGGCCCCCTGGTATGCGCTTCTGGGGCTTCCGGTGTGGAACCCTTCCGCGCCCTGGCCTTTCTAGAGCAGATTAACTATGAAATGCTTCACATTTCAAAGTTTTCATTCAGCCGAAAAATGCGATTTGCGACGGCCATCAGCAGGCTGCACGTTCTATTAACCAATTGCTGTCTTTGCGGCAGTCGTTGGCGAGTCTACGAGCCTTACGAATGGCGACAGCGATTGCATGGAACAAAATGTATAGTTACTCATGCTGTCTTTATCCGTAGCTTCCTGCGTCACAACGCTTTAAGCATCCGTAGCTTCCTTCGTCGCAACGGCTAAAGCTCGGCTGAATCCACGCCACGTTGTGGCGCGCTGCACTTCCGTGCAGCGTTAGAGCATTTACACTTTTTCAAAGTTAAAAAGCTCTAAAACAAACTCCCATCCAGAACATATGGATTTCAGGAATTCATAACCCTTCTTCTGAGAGGAAACCATGGCACGCATGAAAACAGGCCATACGGTTGATTTTCGGCCCGCAAGCCTGGCCGACATTGAAACCGTCGAGGTCACAGCCGACCTTCTGATCATAGGCGGCGGCAACGCCGGGTGCTTTGTGGCCACCGAAGCCGCACGGCTCAACCCGCAGATAAAAACCGTCATTGTGGAAAAAGCGGATATTATGCGCTCCGGAGCCTGCTCCGCAGGGATGGACGCCATCAACACCTACATCCCCGAAGGCAAGACGCCCGAGGATCTCGTTCGCTGGAGTCGCTCGCAGGTGGGCGGCGGCCCCTTGCGTGAAGATCTGGCGCTCTCCAATGCCGAAGAGCTCAATGAATGCGTGGATGATCTTGAACGTTGGGGCCTGCCCATCCTGCGGGACGAAGACGGAAAGATTCGCTATCGCGGCAAGTGGGACATCTCCATCCACGGCGAACAGCTGAAGCCCATCATGGCTGAAAAGGCTCTTGAAAGCGGCGCGGACGTCTACAACCGGGTAGCGGCCACAAGCCTGCTGATGCAGGACGGGCGCTGCGTGGGCGCAACGGGTTTTGGCGTGCGCGACGGCAAGTTTTATGTTTTCCGCGCCAGGGCTACGGTTGTCAGCACGGGCGGCGCAGGTACGCTTTACAAGTCGTACACCGCAGACTCCACGGACAGTGGTTCGCAGATATGGATGTGCCCCTACTGTGTGGGATCAGGTTATGCCATAGGTTTCAGGCAGGGCGCAGAACTCACGAGCCTTGAGCAACGCTGGGTCGCCACCCGCACCAAGGATTTTTGCGGCCCCGTGGACACCATTTCCGTGGGCTATGGCGCGCCCATCATCAACTCGCACGGCGAGCGCGTCATGAGCCGCTATGCAAGTCTTGGCGGCGACGCGGCCCCCCGGTACATCCGCGCCAACGCGCCCATGGAAGAATGGCTTGCCGGACGCGGCCCCTGCTACTGCGACACCACCCACATGACGCCTGAAAAGACCAAGGCCATGATGGAAGACTACCTGAACGAACGCCCCTCATTCGTGCTCTTTCTCGCCAGTCGGGGGCAGGACCCCAGCAAGGAACCCATCGAAATTTTCGGTTCCGATCCCTACATCCTTGGTGGTCACACCGGGGGCGGCTATTGGGTGGATATGGAGCGCATGACCACCCTGCCCGGCCTGTTTGCGGCGGGTGAAACCGCAGGCGGCAACCCCAACAAGTTTGTGGGCGGCTGCTGCGCCGAAGGCAAACTGGCCGCGCGCGGAGCGCTTGCCTTCATGGCTGCCGTGGGCACGCCTGCCCCTGACGCAGCGCAGATTGAGCGTGAAAAAGAACGGGTCTATGCCCCGCTGCTGACTCGTGAAGCCGAAGGCATTCGTCCGGTAGAAATGAAAGAACGCCTGCAAAGGCTCATGGACGAATACGCTGGCGGCTCCAGCCAGTTTTATCGCACCAATGAGCAGCAACTGGACTACGCCCTCAGGCATATCAAGATGCTGCAAAGCCAGTTCTGCCACCTGCGCGCGCAGGATCTGCACGAACTGATGCAGGCCAACGAAACCATGGACCGTGTGGATGTGGCCGAAGCCGTGGTGCATCACCTCAAGGCCCGCAAGGAAACCCGCTGGGCGGGCTGGCAGACACGATCGGACTATCCGGAACGCGACGACGCCAACTTCGACTGCTTTGTGGAATCACGCCGGGATGCAGCCACCGGAGAAATAGTCACATTTACCCGTCCCTACGAGCAGTTGCTCCCTGGCGACAGGTACAAGCCCTAATGCAGGAGAACGAAAATGCCGCCAAAAATTGACGTACATAAATGCAATGGCTGTAAAGGGCGCGAAGAAACCCACTGCGAAGAGGCGTGCCCCGGCAACCTCATGGCCCTAGATCAGGCCGTCGGCAAGGCTTTTCTGCGCAACCCCCGCGACTGCTGGGACTGCATGTCCTGCATCAAGGCATGCCCTTCCGGCGCGCTTGAAATCAAGATGCCCTATCAGCTCGGCTACTTCAAAGCTTCGCTGAAACCCATAATGGGGTCCAACTTCATTATCTGGAAATGCCGCGATATTTACGGGCAGGAGCAGACCTACCGTTATGTGAACCGGCTGGACAAGGCCTAAAACGACATTACATCAAATTACGCCCGCCGCGTCTGCCGAGCAGCGGGCGTAACCTCTTTCCACCGCGAACTCCATGCTTCGCGGTGGAGAGGGAAGGGCCTTGGGCCACAGGATTTTCGACCTTGCGGCCCAGGCTGAAACAAAAGTGTTTGCAGCAAGGATATGGGTATGAACACATTCTGGCACCTCGAAAAAGAAGATTTTTTCAGAGGGATTGATGATGTAAAAAGCATTTTTATGGAAAACGCCCATCGCCAGGAATTGCCCAAGAATGAAACTGTTTTTTTGGAAGGCGATGCCGGAGATACTTGTTTTTATATTGAATCCGGCCTGGTTCGCATTTTCGGCACGGCTGGTTTCGGCAAAGAGATGACGTTTTCCTTGCGCATGCGGGGGGAGTTTTTTGGTCTTTCTGAAGTGCTGAACAGTTCGCCGCGCAAGGCAGGCGCGCAGACCGCAAGCCCTTCAGTGCTGTATTCCATCGGCCAGCAAAGCTTTGAAACCCTGCTGCGTGATCATTATCCGCTGGCACGTCGCGTCATCACTCTTCTGGGCCGCAGGTTGCGCTATATGGGCGATATGGTGCGCAGGCAAAATGATGACGTGGCCAACCGCCTGGCAAGCCTGCTTATTTCACTGGCCTACGACACGCTGCGCACCACCGAAGACTGGGACAAGCCCTGTGAAATCCCACTGAACATTCCTCAGGAACAGATGGCCTCTATGGTAGGTTCGACTCAGCCCACGGTGAGCGCCACCTTGCAGCGCTTTCGCATGGACGGTCTTATTGTCGGCAACGGCAGAAAGATTGTGCTGCTCAACCCTATTGAGATGATCTACAGGCTTGACCACAATCTTCTTTGATCTTCAACCAATCTTCTCGCGCCGCTCCACCCATTTTTCAAAGTACTCTAGTGCATTGCCTTTTACTTAAGTCAGATGCTCTATCGTTGCACACAAGCACAGCGTCGCGCGACATGGTGCGGGTTCTGCCCCAATTGCAACTTCGGAAAAATGACGAATTGAAATGTGAAGCATTTCAGAGGCAAGCTGATTCAAGTAATTATAATCCATAAACCCTGTCCCCTTACCTCTTCAAACCCATCCAGCCTCCTTTCATTTTTGTCGCCTGACGGCAGCTATCCCTCATCGCTTAAAATCAGTTCGCAGCACTGCCAGAGGTTGCGCCAAGGCTGCATTTCCTGCTACACAGCCAGTATCTCGCGATTTTCTTTCCACTAAATTCTGAGCGGTACAGGGAGACGACTATGCAGCATATTTTTTTCAGCAGCTTTCTAGGCAAATCGCCACTCTGGTATAAATATACGGTGCTGGCCTTTCTGGTGGCCAACCCTGTTCTCAATATTATGGTCGGCCCATTTATAACGGGCTGGCTGCTGCTGCTCCAGTTTATCTTTATTCTTTCGCTGGCGCTGAAGTGCTACCCCATTCCCGCAGGCGGTCTGCTGGCCCTGGAGGCCATCATCATCGGCATGACCACGCCCGACGCCGTGTACCAGGAAGTGGTCACCAACCTGCCCACAGTGCTTTTGCTCATCTTTATGGTGGCGGGCATCTACTATCTGAAAGATGTGGTTTTTGTCGTTTTTACCCGACTGTTTATCGCCATTCGCAAAAAACACTGGCTGTCGCTGGCATTCTGTATTGCCAGCGCCACGCTTTCCGCCTTTCTGGACGCCCTGACCCTCATGGCCATCATTATTGCCGTCTGCTTCAATTTTTACGCCATTTTTCGCAAAGTGGCCGGGGCCTTTACCCCGACCAACGGCAAAGAAGCCCCGGAAGTTGAAGAATTTTGCGGCTTTTTGCGCAACATCATCATGCACGGCGCTCTGGGAACAGCCCTTGGCGGCACCATGACCATTGTGGGGGAACCGCAGAACCTCATGATCGGCACCATGATGAATTGGTCATTTGCGGAATTTTTTATGCACAACGCCGTTATTGCCGTGCCTGTGGCCATTGTGGGCTTTACCCTCTGCCCCCTGCTTGAAATTTTTCGCTTTCCCGGTTTCGGATACCAGCTGCCGGAGGCCATCCGCGAGCTTATTGTCAAGGACGCCGCCAAAAAAGCGCGCCAGCTTTCAGACCAGACGCGCTTTCTTTACATCACCCAATGCGTGGTGGGCATACTGCTGATTTTGGCCCTGGCCCTGCACGTGGCCGAAATCGGCCTGCTTGGCCTTACGCTGATCATCCTGCTTTCGGCCATGACAGGCAAAACCAAGGAACACGACTTTTCTGAAGCTTTCAACAACGCCATGCCCTTTGTCTGCCTTATCATCGTCTTTTTTGCCATTCTTTCGGTGGTGCACGACCAGCATCTGGTGACGCCGCTGGTGGAATGGGTGTTCCAGTTCCAGGGCAAACCCCAGTTGCTGGCGCTGTATCTGGTCAACGGCACGCTGTCGTTTGTGAGCGACAACGTCTTCATCGCCTCTGTTTTTATTACCGAAATGGACAAAGCCCATACGGCTGGCCTGTTCTCCAGCGACTGGTACGAAAAAATCGCCGTGGTGGTGAATATGGGCACCAATATTCCCGCTGTGGCGACGCCCAACGGGCAGGCGGCTTTTCTCTTTTTGCTCACGTCTTCGCTGGCGCCGCTCATCAAGCTCTCGTACATGCGGATGGTCAAGCTGGCCTTTCCCTATACCGTGACCATGACGGCCACCGGAGCCATTTGCATCTACTTTTTCCTGTAGCCGCCCGATCCTGGCCCATATATGTGGAGAACATACCGATGAATATACAGTTTACGCCCGCCAAGCTGCTTGTGGTCTTTGGCGAATGCGGCTGCGGCATGGCCATCGTTGACGCCTCCAAGGAAGGAGGCGCACGCGGCGGCACGAGGCTTCATGGCCGCTGTCTGGACGAAGACGGTTGCGGCTGCGGCTCGTGCCCCGGTTGCGTTGATCAGGATATTATCCTCATCCTCATGCAGGATGAGGCTGAAAGCGTTATTACAGCCGTTGTGGAAGGGGCTTTGAAAAACCCCAAATGCCGTGCGAGCGCAGCCATGGTGCTGGACGTGCCCAAGGCCATGCTGCGCGCCAGCCAGACAGCCAGCAACGAGCCTTTCTTACATACCATCGAGGGAGAAGACATGAAATCCGGCTACACCATGATATGCAGCATCATCAATCACGGACAGGCCGAGGAGCTCATGGTGGTGGCCCGACAGGCCGGAGCGCGCGGCGGCACCATACTGGGGGCCAGAGGAACAGGTACTGAAGAAGACGTGAAATTCTTCGGCATCAGCCTGACGCCTGAAAAGGAATTTCTGCTTATCATAAGCGAAAACGCCGCAACAGACGCCATTTTACAGGCGCTGGGCAGCCAGCCGGTCTTCAGCGAGCCGGGGGGCGGCATTGTCTTTACCACCAGCATTGAGCGCTACATATCCCTCAATGCCTGATGCCGCCAACGTCTCTGCGCCCTTGAGCACGAGAGCCCTGTGGGTGCGCCATTGACCGATGGAGCGCTGTGCAAAAAGCCTTGTAAAACCGTGTGTTGGCTAAAAATACAAGGGCCGGAGCGACATAGCCGCTCCGGCCTTTGAAAAACCGGCTCCGCATCCTGCCAGGGCAATTTCAAAGTGAAATTGCCCTAGAGCAGATTAACTTTGAGAATATACATTCTCAAAGTTTAAGGCACGCTCACTTCGGCGTTTAACCGCGCAGATAAACTGCGCTTACGCCTCCGTAGCGAACGTCTGCTCACGCAGCCGTCAAGAGCAATTTAAAAGTTAAATTGCTCTAAAGGGCTGCAACCGTCCAAAGGGCTTCCACATCCAGGCCCGCCATATGCCTGCGCAGCATGTCCAGCGCATGGCTTGAAGCCAGACGCCGTGTCCATTCCCGCCCAAGGTAGCGCCCATGCGGACGCAGTTCACGCAGCCAGACATCCTTGCCATGGCTCAGCGCCACATATACCAGACCCACGGGTTTGCTTTCGGTGCCGCCGCCGGGCCCGGCCACGCCGGTAATGCCAAGGCCGTAATCCGCCCCGTAGCGCTCGCGCACCCCTGCGGCCATGCTGCGGGCCACTTCCGGGCTTACGGCCCCGTGGCGCGCCAGCAGTTCTTCGGGCACGCCCAAAAGCCTGGTCTTGGCTTCATTGGCATAGGTGATCAGGCCGTAGCCGAAGACTTCCGAAGAACCGGGCTGATCGGTAATACGCTTGGCCAGCAGCCCTCCGGTGCAGGATTCCGCCGTGGCCAGACTCTGCCCGCGCAAGCGCAGCCCCTCCACCACCACGGCCTCCAGGCCCGTCACATTGACGCCATAGACCACGTCGCCCAGGCGCGCGCGCACCTCATTCACCACTGGCATGGCCAGGGCTTCGGCAGCCTCGGCGCTCGCCGCCTTGGCCGTCACCCGCACGAACATTTCCGCGTCGCCGGCATAGGGGGCGGCCGTGGGGTTGACGCCTTCGGTCAGGTCAGCGATGCGCAAGGCCGCCGTCCCCTCGCCAATACCAAAGGTGCGCACCATGAAGGACGCTATGACCGAATCCGTCATGTTCTGCAAAAAGGGCACAACGCTGTTTTCGAGCATGGGCAGAAGTTCGGACGGAGGCCCCGGCAGCAGGATGACCCATTGCCCGCAGGCCGCCGGCACGGCGCAGCCGGGGGCAGTGCCCGCGTCATTGGGAAAGACCACCGAACCGCGCGGCAGGTATGCCTGCTTGAGCTGATTGGCCGATATGGGGCGGTCGCCAAAATAGTCACGCAAACGGCGCAGGCTGTCCGCATCTTCTTCAAGGGGGCAACCCGTGACCTGCGCCACGGTTTCCTTGGTCATATCGTCATCCGTGGGGCCAAGGCCGCCGGTGGTAATGATGATCTGCGCGCGCCCGAGGGCCTCGCGCAGGGCGGATTCCAGCCGTCCGCCATTATCCCCCACCGTGTGCACCTGCAAAAGATCCAAACCCAGCGCAGAAAGCGCTCTGGACACGTGGGCGGCGTCGGTGTTGACAGTATGCCCCAGCAGAAGTTCCGTACCCACTGAAATGATTTCCGCCCTCATGCGGCCTCCTTGCATCCTTACAATCTTGCCGCCCCGGAAGTCGGCAGGAAGATCATGGTAGCGCTTGCCCGCATGCCATGCAACAGGGTTTGCGCCATGGCAGGCGGTGCTCAAGCCACAAATTTGCCAGCATGCCACGCGACGGCGCGTCAGTCAGGATGCGTCCTGGCTACGCCCTGCAGCCCGACGCGCGACCTTGCCTCACGCCTGCCCAAAGCCATAGGCACGGTCACTTTTTGACAAAGAGCCGGAGGGCCTGTACTGGCCATAGCCAGATGTTGACAAAGGGAATCGCTTGCGACATGGTATTACCTAGCAAATCAATAAGTAATGATCGCACGGCACAGAAAACCGTTATAATGCAAGTAATAAAGCGGCCCGCCGCAAAGGGGAATCACAATGAATCATGAAAAAGGCTTGCGGTTTGAAACCCTGCAAGTGCATGCCGGGCAGGAGAAGCCGGACGCAGCCAGCGGTTCCAGGGCCGTGCCCATTTACCAGACGACCTCCTACGTGTTTGACGACTGTGCCCATGCCGAGGCCCGGTTCAACCTGACCGACCCCGGCAACATTTACAGCCGTTTGACCAATCCCACGCAGGACGCGCTGGAACAAAGGGTGGCGGCCCTTGAAGGCGGCGTGGGGGCTCTTGCCACGGCCAGCGGCGCGGCTGCCGTAAGCTACGCCCTGCAAAATCTCGCCAGCGCCGGGGACCACATAGTTGCCGCCAAAACCCTGTACGGCGGCACCTACAATTTACTTGCCCATACGCTCAAAACCTGGGGCATTGAGACGACCTTTGTGGACCCCGCCCAGATGGATTCCTTTGAACAGGCCATCACGCCCAGAACACGCGCCATCTTTGTGGAGAGCATGGGCAATCCCCACAGCAATATTGTGGATATGGAAGCGCTGGCAGACCTGGCTCACCGCCACGGCGTCCCCCTGGTGGTGGACAACACCTTTGCCACTCCCTGGCTTATGCGCCCCATTGAATACGGCGCGGACATCGTCGTGCATTCCGCCACAAAATTCATGGGCGGACACGGCGCCGCCCTTGGCGGCATCATCGTGGACAGCGGCCGCTTTGACTGGGCCGCGTCCGGCAAATTTTCCCACCTGAGTGAGCCAGATCCGAGTTATCACGGCCTGAGCTTCACCAAGGCCGTCGGGGCGGCGGCCTATATAGTGCGGGCACGGGCCATCCTGTTGCGCGATCTTGGCGCAACAATGGCCCCCCTGCACGCATTTTTGATCCTCCAGGGGCTTGAAACACTGTCGCTGCGCGTGGAGCGCCACGTGCAGAACGCCCTGGCCGTGGTGCGCCATCTGGACAACCACCCCAAGGTGCAGACCGTCAATCACCCAAGCCTGCCCCACAGCCCCAGCCACGCCCTGTACAAGCGCTATTTCCCCAACGGGGGCGGCAGCATCTTTACCATTGAGGTCAAGGGCGGCGCGGCCGAAGCCAGAGCCTTTATTGACAAACTGCGCATATTCTCGCTGCTGGCCAACGTGGCTGACGCCAAATCGCTGGTAATCCACCCTGCGTCCACCACGCACTCGCAAATGACCGAAGACGAACTGGCGCTTACGGGAATCTGGCCCAATACCGTGCGCCTCTCCATAGGCATCGAACACATTGACGACATCCTGGCTGACCTGGATCAGGCATTGGCCTCCCTGTAATCACTGCACAAAGCCTCCTCCCAAAAGCTCCCATGCCACGCGTGTGGGGGCTTTTTACGTTTGCGCTATCCCTGGCGTTCTGGCCTGCTCCTCTGCCGCGCCGCATGGATTTTTCTGCCGCGCTGAGCCGCAAGCGAACTTTTATTGCTGCCATATATCGGTTTTACGTAAAAAAATCGCCACCTCGTGCGGGCCACGGCAAAATCCATTGTATTTTACAAGGGCATTGCATAGAGTGCCTGAGGCGGCGTCACGTCCGCGCGGGCAAAATGTTTTCCCGCAGACGCGGCGCGCCGCAGCGTATACTGCGCACCCCTCTGAGGAGAATTTTCATGTTGAAAAAGTTTGTGGCCTTTGTGTTTGTCATGCTTCTGGCCATGCCAGCTCTGGCGGAAGAGCTGAACACCAAATATTTTACTGTCTCTGTTCCCGAAGGATGGAAGACCGTCATGCCTCCCGCCGAAAAGCAGGGCACCACCAGCGCCAGTTTCGCCAATTCCGCCGGGGATGCCTCGGTGACGCTTGTGATCAGCCCCAACAGCGGCGCGGATACCAAAACCATCGCCGACATGTTTGCCGACCAGTTCAAGGCCACCAAGCCCCCTGTTGAAAAGGGCGGTCAGTATACCTTCACCTTTGTGCAGCAGGACATCACAAGTCAGGCATGGGTCGCCTCACAGGGCGACGTGTTCATGCTCACGGTCATGGCTGGCAACCGTAAATCTGCCGCGGCCTTTGTAAAAAAATACGTTAAGAGCGCCGATTATCCGGCATTGCTGCCCAAGTAAGTTTTCGTCTGTTTTGACGAAAAAACGGCCATGTCATCTGCGACATGGCCGTTTTTCATTTGGCAATAAATATCCCCCGGCATATACGCCGTGGCAGTAGACATCATGGCAGTATACGTCGTGGCAAAAAATCCCTTGCTTCCCATCGCTGCCCTGCCGCGAACGCGCAAACGGCCCCTTCAAAGCATGTGCGAACACCTGTTACGGCAGTAACATAGGGCCACCGTATCCAGGTAGACGCCCACAATTTTCTTGCTACTTTTTATTTTTTTGTGCTACATACATCGCATGAGGCATAACGCCGTCAAACATTGTCACGGCCATAAAATTCAACGGAAGGATGCGATTATGTGGAAGTTCTGTTGCGCGTGCTTGGCGCTTGCGCTTTTTTGGGGAACCCAGGCTCAGGCCCATTTTGGCATGGTCATTCCTTCCACCCCCACAGTCACGGACAAAAAAGAATCTCCGCTCAAACTGGACATAGCCTTTGCCCACCCAATGGAGCTGCAAGGCATGCCCATGGCGGAACCCAAGGCATTCACCGTCACTCATGACGGCACGACCGAAGATCTCAAAAGCCTGCTCAAGCCCGCCACCATTATGGGCAACAAAGCCTGGACAGCCGCATACGCCATCAAAAAGCCCGGCGTCTATCAGTTCGCGGTCGAGCCGCAGCCCTATTTTGAACCTGCCGAGGACTGCTTCATCATCCACTATACCAAGACCGTGGTCGCCGCTTTTGGCGAAGAGGAAAACTGGGGGCAGCCGCTGGGCCTCAAGACCGAAATCGTTCCTCTGATGCGGCCCTTCGGCAACTACGCCGGCAATGTTTTTCAGGGCCAGGTGCTGCTTGACGGCAAGCCCGTTCCCGGCGCGGAAGTTGAGGTGGAAAGCTACAACAAGGGCAAGGGCCACACCGCCCCCAACGAATATTACGTCACCCAGGTTGTCAAGGCCGACCAGAACGGCGTATTCACCTACGGCGTGCCCTGGGCCGGCTGGTGGGGCTTTGCCGCACTGAACACGGCTGAAGAAAAAATGAACTATGAAGGCGAAGCCAAATCCGTTGAGCTTGGCGCAGTTATCTGGGTCAACTTTGCGGCTCCCCGCACAAAATAAAAGACGGTTGCACAGTGCGGCAAAGGTGCGCGCCTTCCTGGCAGCGCCCTTTTGAGAAACAGACTCCGGCCCCATACCGTACGCCACGGCATGGGGCCGGATTGCGAAAGCTGACTGTGAAAAATCCCGGAACGCGCCCCAACAGACGACGCTCCAGACAAGGATGATCCATGCATATTGCCGAAGGTGTTCTGTCTCCCCCCATTCTGGCCGCAGGATACGCCCTGACGGCCGTGGGCACGGCCCTTGGCCTGCGCCGCCTGGACTATGACAAGCTCATGACAGTGGCCATCCTGGCCGCGACCTTTTTTGTGGGTTCGCTCATACATGTTCCCATCGGCCCTTCCAGCGCGCACCTTATTCTCAATGGCCTTCTGGGCGTACTGCTGGGGTGGGCCGTCTTTCCCGCCATTCTGGCCGCCCTTGCCTTGCAGGCTCTGCTTTTTCAGTACGGCGGCCTTGTTGTTCTGGGCGTCAATACGTTCACCATGGGCTTTTCCGGGCTCGTGGCCTGGTACGTTTTCCGCAGCCTTGTCCACCTCTGGCCCGGTATGAAGGGTTTACGGGCCGCCGCCTTTTGCGGGGGAGCCGTCGGCGTGCTGGGCGCCGGGCTGCTCACCGCTCTGGCCCTGGCGTGGAGCAATGAGGGCTTTCTTACCGCCGCGCGGCTCATTTTTCTTGCTCACCTGCCGATCATGCTGGTCGAAGGGCTCATCACCATGTTTACTGTGGGCTTTATTGCCCGCGTCCGCCCGGAAATGCTGCACATTTCCCGTGCCGCCCTTCAGCCGGACAAGGCTTGAGCAGCCGGAAAGGAGTTTTCATGTTTTTCCGCAATGCCACTTTATTTCGGACAATCCGTGCAGGACGGGCTGACGGTGCCGCACCCGCTTGCCTGCCTGCGCAGCGACCCTCTGCCCCAGCGCTTGCCCCGGCGCCTGCCCCAGCGCTTGCTCCAGCGCTTGCCCCGGCGCTGCCGTTATCCGCGCCTCTGGCTGCCCTGCTGCTTGCCGCGGCGCTTCTGCTTGTGCTGCAGACGCCCGCCCTGGCGCACCGGGTGAACATCTTCGCCTGGACTGAAGGCCCGCAGGTTGCCGTCAAATGCGGCTTCAGCGGCGGCAACAGCGTCAGGAACGGAGAGGTCACGGTATATGATGCGGCTGACGGCCAGGTTTTGCTCACAGGCCAGACAGATACGGAAGGACTTTTTCGCTTTGATATTCCGCCCAGGGGACGGGAGCACGGCCTGCGCATACGTATCAATGCTGGCGAAGGGCATCAGAACGAATGGCTGCTGGAAGCGGCCGAACTGGCCTCTGCTCCGGCTCCGGCTTCGGCTGCGGCTCCGGCTGCGCCCCGCCATGCCGAAACCACCGCCAGTGCAGCGGCGAAAAACGCTGGCGGCCCCAGCACCGGGCCGCAGCCCGCAAGCACGGGGCTTCCCGCCGCCGCCCCGGAAATTTCAGCTTCCGGCCCTGTGAGCGCCGCAGAAATACAGGCCATTGTGGATGCCGCCCTTGAGGCGCAGGAGGCAAAGTTCTCCGCCCTGCTGGACTCCCGCCTGTCCCCCGTGAAGCGGCAACTTGCCGAAATGCGCACAGACGAACCGGGCATGCGCGAAATCGTGGGCGGCATGGGCTGGTTTGTGGGTCTGGCCGGATTGGCCCTTTACTTCCGTTCCCGGCGGCGGTAACTGTCGGCATGTTTGACCAGCCCTTTGTACGCCCTTCGGCCATACAGCGCATTGACCCGCGTGTGCGTATGGCCCTTGCAGCGCTGACCGCGTTGTGCCTTTCGACGCTGCAGGACGTGACCGCCAGCTGCGCGGGGCTTGGCCTGGGCCTGGCGCTGCTGCTTCTGGCCCGTCCACCCCTGCTGCCGCTGTTACGTCGTCTGGCGGTGATCAACATGTTTGCGGCCTTTTTGTGGTGTGTCACCCCGCTGACCATGCCCGGACAGGAAGTGGCGCGGTGGGGTTTCATAAGCTTGAGCGCCGAGGGTCTGCATCTGGCCCTGCTCGTCACCATCAAGTCCAATGCCATAGTCTGTGTTTTTCTGGCCCTTGTGGCCACAATGGACACGCCAACGGCAGGGCATGCCCTGGAATGCCTGCACTGCCCGCGAAAGCTGGTGTTTCTTTTTCTGTTTACGGCCCGGCAGGTGCATGACATCGCGCGGCAATGGCAGTGCCTGAGCGTTGCCGCGCGGCTGCGCGGCTTTCGCCCGCGCACCGGCATGCACACCTACCGCACAGTGGCTTCCTTGTTGGGACTTTTGCTGGTGCGCAGCTACGAACGTTCACAAAGAGTGCGCGAAGCCATGCTGCTGCGGGGATTTTCAGGCCAGTTCCACTCGGTGGCGGTATTTAAGGCGCGTCCTGTGGACGGCCTTTTTGCCCTCTTGATGCTGCTCTGCCTTGCAGGACTTGTGCTTATGGAGTACCGGGATCAAATCTATGGACTGTAATACAGAAAACAACTGCATCTTCAGCCTCGAAAACATCCATTTTCAGTATGAACGGGATGGCAATATCCGCCAGGTGCTCAAGGGAATTGACCTGGCCCTCCTGCCGGAGCAGCATATCGGTTTTTACGGCCCCAACGGCAGCGGCAAAACAACGCTTTTTCGCTGTATCACAGGCCTGATAACCCCGCAGCAGGGTTGTGTGCGCTTTCATGGCCGCGAAATGCGCGCCGAAAAAGACTTTCACAGCCTGCGCTGCGCCGTGGGCTTTGTGCTGCAACATGCCGAGGATCAGCTGTTCTTTCCCTCCGTGCTTGAAGATGTGGCCTTTGGCCCGCTGAACCTGGGCCTGTCGCCTGAAGCTGCACGCGAGCGGGCGCATGAAACCCTGCGCAACCTCGGACTGGACGGTTTTGAAAACCGCCTTACCCACCGGCTTTCGGGCGGTGAAAAAAAACTGGTCTCCCTCGCGGCAGTGCTGGCCATGCGGCCTGAAGCCCTGCTGCTTGATGAACCCACCAACGGCCTTGATAACGAGGCCCGTGAACGCATCATCGATATCCTGCAAAAACTTCCCACAGCCCGCATCACCATCTCGCACGACTGGGACTTTCTCGCCCGCATATCCACCACCTATCTGACGCTCGCTCACGGCCGCCTTGACGCCTGCGCCCCCAGCTTCAGCCACACGCACGCCCACGCCCACCCCCTGGGCGACGAACCCCACGCCCACTAGAGCATTTAACACTTGAAATGCTCGCGTACGGCAGGCAAAGCCCGCCTACTCGCATTTCGTGGCAAGGATTTTCAGAAAAATCCTTGCAGAGCATTTAACTCATTTCATTCGTAAACTGCTCTAGACACTGTCCAGGGCAACGCTATTTTCAAATTGAAAGGCTTTTGTGTGGGAGGGCCCCTTTTGCAAAAGGGTCCTTCCCCCACGCCCCCACCCCCTAGAGCATTTTGCTTTTGAAACAGTCCCTGTTTCAACGCATCATTCTGGCTAAAAACGTGGTTTGCGCCAGCCATCAGCAGGCTGCTCGCTCTATTAACCAATTGCTGTCTTAATCCGTAGCTTCCTTCGTCGCAACGGCTAAAGCTCGCCAGAATCCACGCCACGTTGTGGCGGCTGCCGCCTTCGCGTCAGCAGAGCAATTTCAAGCGGCAGTCGTTGGCGAGTCTACGAGCCTTACGAATGGCGACAGCATCGCTAGTGAAATTACCCTAAAACTCTTGGTGTGCTCTATAGCGTTTCAAGGTTTTTCTGACCTGATGTGGGGGGGGCAGAGGCAGCGACCAGCCTTGGGCCCGGCAATGCCGGACAGCCCGCAAGACCGCAGAACGATTACACAATAGCTCCATGGAATACTGCGGGAACATTCCACACCAACACCGGCTTTCATTCCGGCATGCCACAAAAATTTCTGAGAATTCCAAACATGATTCATAAACAATTTTGTACTATTACCACTGCGTCTGCGAATACGCCGCCTGGCCGGCACTAGATTTCCGTACAGGTATAAGATATTTTTCCTGGGGCGCCATTCATTTTTGATATAAGTTGCGTAATCCCGAGCAGTATCCGCGCTGGTCAACCTGCACCTGAAACCTCGCCCCAATGCGTTCGCTTTTTGCGAAAAAAACGATGCCAAAGGCTTTGTTATGTCAAAACTGCCATACTCTGGCTCTCAGTTTATACAGCTTGAAACACGCGATCCCATATGGGAATGGCATATTCCTTCAGACAAGCTGTACCTGAGCGCCGGAGCAATCAAGCTGCTGCAATTTGAAGAAAACCTACCGCGCAGCATGAAGGAATTTCTGAGCTATTGTCCTCTGGAGGGCCTCGTACCCTACCTTGAGTCGGTGGAAAAGATTCTTAATGGCTCACAGGGCCCTTTTCTTGAGCTTATTTACATGTTGGGCAAATTTATGGTGCGTGCCCAGATGACGGTTTTACAGCGCGACATTTTTGGCCGTGGCACCATTGTGGTGGGCGCACTGGCCGCCATCGACAGGCAAAGAATCGAACCGACCCTCACTCCTGTTCTGAACAGCCGTTCCCTGATCAATCCCCCGCCCCAAGCTCCGACGCAAGCCGTCTGCTGCTGGCCCTCAACGCTGCCAGTGACGGCCTATGGGATTGGAACCCCATTGACGGCTCGGTATATTACAGCCCGCGCTATCTTTCCATGATAGGCTATACCCACAATGCCTTCCCCCAGGTGGTGGAGTCGTGGACAAGCAGGGTGCATCCCGATGACTTTGAAAACATTGTGCCCATGCAAATACGTATTGTTGAAAGCCCCGATTACGGAGACAGCTTTGAATGTACCTACCGCTTTCTGCGGGCTGACGGCACGTGGGCCTGGATACTGGGCCGCGGCTATGTGACCCAGCGAAACGCCAGCGGCAAGGCCACCCGCATCGTGGGTCTGCACACTGATGTAAGCGCAGGCCAGGCAGACCGGGCGCAGCTTGAAGACCTTGTGCGCAATGACCCGCTCACCGGGCTGCGCAGCCGAACCTACTATGACATGACGGTCGAGAGGCTGGAGCAGCAACAAATACGCCCCGTGGGCATTATCGCCTGTGATATGGACGGGCTCAAGCTTATCAACGATTACCTCGGCCACCCTGAAGGCAGCCAAATGCTTTGCCAGGCAGCGCTTATTCTACGCACCAGCCTTTACGCCCCCGACTGCATAGCCCGCATGGGAGGGGACGAATTCATCGCCCTGTTGCCCGGCTGTACGCAGGAGCAGCTTGAAAAAGCCATTGCGCGCATCAGCAAGGCCTTTGAAACCCACAATGCCGACCCGGACAACATCCCCATCCGCATGTCTCTCGGCGGTGCCTGTGCTGAAGATATGGGCACCTCGCTGGACCAGCTTCAGGTAATGGCGGATCGCAACATGCTGCGTGGCAAACACAAGGAACGCCCCCGGTGGCGCAAGCACATAAAAAAGTGGATTGAAAAAAATACAAACAAGATTGTGCAGATAGAAGACAGCCGCTATATGTAGCGCCTGACATATGCCTCCTGGCGCATGCCTCTTGACGCGGCCCGCGCTTTGAGACAAAGTGTGCCCATGTCGGATGATAACCCTCCCCCTACAATGGCCCTCGACTCTTCCGCAACGGAATGCCCCGTTGTGCATGAGACCGAGAGCGGCCAGAAGTTACTTCAGTTTTTGCAGCGCCGTCTGAACCTCCCCCAAGCCATGCTGCACCGTTGGGTGCGCACGGGACAAGTGAGGATAAACGGTTGCCGATGCAAACCTTTTTCGCGCGTACAGGCCGGTGACCTCGTTCGCCTGCCCCCCTTTGCCATAAAAATGGCCGCGCAGTGCGACGATCCGCTGCCAGCGCCCGCACGCAAACTCCGTAACGATGAAGAAGCTGCAAGCGGCCCTCCGCTGCCTCCTCTTGTGGGCTCCAGCGGCTACCTGTGGGCTTTTGACAAGCCCGCCGGCCTGCCCACCCATCCCGGAACCGGGCATGAAGACAGCCTGACAACCCGCCTGGCCCGGCATTTTGCCAACGCAAGCTTTATGCCCACGCCCGTGCACCGGCTGGACAAGGAAACCTCGGGCATCCTGCTTGTGGCCGCATCCTATGCGGCATTGGACGAAGCCCAGCAAGCCCTTCGCGGCCAGCGCATGGTCAAGGAATACGTGGCATGGGTAGCCGGACGCTGGCCCCACGAAGAAACCTGCCTTGTGCGGCATTTTTTGCGCAAGGACGCGGTACACGGCTTTGAAAAAATGTGCACCGTGGGCGCGGACGCGGCCGACGGTAAAGAAGCCCTTTGCCTTGTGCGCCCTCTGATTGTGGAGGACGGGGCAAGCCTTGTGCAGGTGCGCCTGCTCACGGGCCGCACCCACCAGATTCGCACCCAGCTTGCCAGCCTTGGGCATCCGGTGCTTGGCGACGCCAAGTACGGCCAGGCCAGGCCTGGAAGCCCACTGTATCTGCACGCCCTGCGCATGATCCTGCCGGAAGGCGCGTCCTTTGCCAGCCTGCCCCCCTGGGGAGGCGCGCGTGCCGTGACAGACCTGCCCGACCCCATCGCCTGCGGCGACGACCTGCCCTCGCCGCCACCCCTCTTGTGTGGGGTATTCCCATTGGGCGCCGAAGGTGCTACAATTTCTCTTTTACATTAGAACTCGCACTGGCGGGGCTTTCAAAAAGCGTCCCGCGCACTGCACGCGGCCTTGTTTTCAGGCCGCCACAAGGTTATAGACATGGCTGAAAATCCGCCGCGCATCATTCTTGTGGGCCGCCCCAACGTGGGCAAGTCCACTCTGTTCAACCGCCTTATCCGCAGCAATCGCGCCATCACCCATGACAGGCCGGGCATCACCCGTGACCGCATGGACGGCGTGGTGCGCCGCAAGGACATGCCCGTATTCGGCATTGTCGACACAGGCGGCATCACCCTTGACGCACATGCCATGGTGGTGGAAGGCCCGGAGGGCATCCGCGGCTTTGAGCAGGACATCCTGAACCAGACAGAGGCCGCACTCAAGGACGCCACAGCCGTGGCCTTTGTTGTGGATGGCCGTGACGGCCTGCTGCCGCTGGACGAGCATCTGGCCGCCCACGTGCGGCGCAAGGGGCTGCCGACCCTCTGCGTAGTCAACAAGGTTGACGGCGCGGAACACGAAGACGAGCACATGGCGGAATTTCACGCCCTGGGCTTTCCCCTGCTGGCGGTCTCCGCCGAGCACGGACACAACATGAACGCCCTGGTCGAGGACCTTATTGCCCTGCTGCCCGAAGACAGCTCGGAGGAGCCCCCGGCCCCTCCCACGTTGCGCCTGGCCATGCTGGGCCGCCCCAATGCGGGCAAATCCTCGCTTATCAACGCCCTGTCGGGTGAAGACCGCATGATCGTCTCGGACGTGGCGGGCACTACCCGCGACAGCGTGGACGTGCGCTTTACCAAGAATGGCAAGGACTATGTCTTCGTGGACACGGCAGGCGTTCGCCGCCGCACCAAGATTTCGGACAACGTGGAAAAGTATTCGGTCAACTCGGCCATCAAGTCCACCACCAAGGCGGACGTGACCCTTCTGACCCTGGATGCGGCCGAAGGCGTGAGCCAGCAGGACAAGCGCCTCATGGACATGCTCAACACCCGCAAGACTCCCTTCATGGTTCTTATCAACAAGTGCGACCTTGCCCCCCGCAACGCGCTTGACCAGTTGAGAAAGAACGTCAGCGAACTGCTGTCATTCTGCCCCCATGTGCCCGTCCTGCTGGTTTCCGCCCTCAAGGGCAAGGACATCAACAAGATCTTGCCTCTGGCGCAGAAAATTCATGATGAATGCAGCGTCCGCATCACCACGGGCAAGCTCAACCGCGCCATGGAAGAAGTGCTCACGCGGCACCAGCCTCCGGTGGTCAAGCGCGTGCGGGCCAAATTTTTCTATCTCACTCAGGCCGAATCCGAGCCGCCGACCTTTGTCTTTTTTGTGAGCGACGCGGAACGTGTGCCTGAAAGCTACACCCGTTACCTTGAACGGGCGCTGCGCAAAATCTTCGAAATCTCGCACGCGCCCATGCGTATCCACCTGCGCTCAAGCCACAAAAAGAAAACAGCGTAAGCCTGCACGGGCAGTTCGCCTTTACCGGCGTGCCACTGCGCAAACATACAAGAAGTCCGAATGCGGAACATCCGCTTCGGACTTCTGTTTTTACCCCGCCGCAGCCACCCCTTTTTTCCGCCCATCCCCCATGCGGCACTTGACAAACGCGGCGGGCTCGCATTGACAGAATGCCCGCAATAAGGCAATAGAAAATCCTTCATCTAATATGACGTGCAAAGTCTGCGCGCACAATTTTCTCGTAGGAGGGGCAGATGAAAAAAGGTATGACATGGCTTGCCGCAATGGCTGTCTGCGTGACGTTGGCCGCGCCTGCTCAGGCTGCTGATCCCATCAAGATCGGCGTGCAGGGGGCTCAGTCCGGCGACCTGGCTTCTTACGGCGTTCCCAGCTTGAACGCGGTAAAAATCGTTGTGGATCAGGCCAACGCCAAGGGCGGTCTGCTTGGCCGCACCATTGAAGTTGTGGCGCAGGACGACCAGTGCAAACCCGAAATGGCCACCAACGCGGCCACCAAACTGATTTCTGAAAAAGTCAACGCTGTTGTCGGCCCCATTTGCTCCGGCCCCACCAAGGCTTCGCTGCCCATGTTCCAGGAAGCAGCCCTTATCGCGGTGTCGCCCACGGCCACCACGCCCGGCCTGACTGAAGAAGGCAAGAACCCGCTCTTCTTCCGCACCGTGGCCAATGACAATGCCCAGGCCGCGCTGACCAGCGACTTCATGCTCAAAAAGCTCAAGGTCAAAAAGGTCGCCTACCTGCATGACAACGGCGACTACGGCAAGGGTTTTGCCGACAAGAACCGCGAAATCATGGAAAAAGGCGGCACGGAAACCGTGCTTTTTGAAGCCGTTACCCCCGATGCCGTGGACTTTTCCGCTGTGGTGCGCAAACTGCGCCGCGCCAAGCCCGACATCATCGTTTTCGGCGGCTACCAGCCCGTGGCCTCCAAGCTGTTGCAGCAGATGCGCCGCGACAACCTGAAGACCCCGCTCATCGGCCCCGACGGCGTGAAGGATGAAACCTTCCTCAAGATGACCGGCAAGGACAGCGAAGGCACCTATGCCTCCTATCCCAAGGACACCAGTACCCTGCCCGAGTACAAAGCCGCGCGTGAAGCCCACATCAAGGCTTTCGGCAGCGAGCCTGGCTTTGGCTACTACAATGCCTATGCCGCCGCCCAGTGCCTGCTTGCCGCCATTGAAAAGGCCGGCAGCACCGACACCGCCAAGGTCAAGGACATTCTGCGCGACAACAAGGTGGACACCCCGCTTGGCAAGATCAGCTTCAACGCCAAGGGCGACGCCGCCGGTATGGGACTTTCCATTTACCAGGTCAAGGACGGCAAGTTTGTGGAACTCGACCACAGCATCGTTCTTCAATAAATGATCATGGGGGGCGCGGCCTAGGTCGCGCCCCCGTTTTCACACGCATTTTCGGCCCCGGTCGACGGCAATAACGGAACTTACGCCAGAGGCGCACCCGCTCTGGCGCGTGGGACGGCATGGACATCCAATTTTTTATAGAACTTTTCTTTGGTGGACTCACCAGAGGCAGTATCTATGCGCTTATAGCTCTGGGCTATACTCTTGTGTATGGCATCATTGAGCTTATCAACTTTGCGCATGGTGAAATTTATATGCTTGGCGCTTTCACGGCCCTTCTGGTCGCCGGAGCTCTGGGCGTTTACGGCTTTCCTGCCGGGGGCATACTGGTTGTTGCCGCCCTTGCGGCCATTGTCTGGTGTGCGGCCTATGGCTTCACCCTTGAAAAGGTAGCCTACAAGCCTCTGCGCGGCGCGCCGCGCCTTTCGCCGCTGATTTCGGCCATTGGCATGTCCATCTTTTTGCAGAACTATGTGCTGCTGGCCCAGACAGCGGACTTTGTGCCCTTTCCCAATCTGCTTCCCGAAATGAGTTTTCTTGACTATATCGATAACGTCATGGGGCCCAGCGACTTTCTTATTCTGCTGGTCAGCACTCTGGCCATGTTGGCCCTTACGCTCTTTATCCGCTACACCCGCATGGGCAAAGCCATGCGCGCCACGGCGCAAAACCGCAAGATGGCGCTTTTGCTTGGCATCAACGCCGACCGCATCATTTCGCTGACCTTTATCATCGGCTCCTCACTGGCGGCCCTGGGCGGCGTGCTCATTGCCTCGCACATGGGGCAGGTCAACTTCGGCATCGGCTTTCTTGCGGGGCTCAAGGCATTCACGGCCGCAGTGCTCGGCGGCATCGGCTCCATCCCCGGCGCCATGCTCGGCGGCCTTGTGCTGGGACTGGCCGAAAGCTTCACCACTGGCTATTTTTCAGGCAACTATGAGGACATGCTGGCCTTTGCCATTCTTATCCTCATCCTTATTTTCCGGCCCGACGGCATCCTCGGCAAAGCCAAAGTGCAGAAGGTGTAGCCATGCAAAGAGTCATCAAGGCCGCCATTGCGGCACTCTGGTTCATGCTGCTCACCCTGCCCGTTCTTGGCCTCAAGCTGAACACCATTGAACGCACCGTCACCTGGCGGCTGGATCGCATTGCGCTTTTGGGCATTGCCATCTTTGGCCTCGCCCTGTTGTGGGACTGGTGCTTCTCGCGCAAGGCAAGAGGCCTGGCCATCATCAAACTGCCTGCCGGTTTCGGCATTGGCCCCGCCATGGCCGCGCTTTCGCAAAAGCCCAAGCTCATGGCGGCCAGTCTGGCTGCTTTGGCGGCCGTCATGATTATCATGCCCATGGTGAGCTCCTTCTACCAGACCAACATCATGATCTCGGCCCTGCTCTACGTGATGCTGGCCCTTGGTCTGAATATCGTGGTGGGTCTGGCCGGTCAGCTTGTGCTGGGTTATGTGGCCTTTTACGCCGTGGGCGCGTACGCCTACGGGCTGCTGCACCAGTTCTTCGGCTTTGGCTTCTGGATGTGTCTGCCCATCGGCGGCTTTGTGGCCGTTATCTTTGGTCTGGCGCTGGGCTTTCCCGTGCTGCGTCTGCGTGGCGACTACCTCGCCATTGTCACGCTCGGTTTTGGCGAAATAGTGCGTCTGGCCCTGCAAAACTGGACCACCCTCACCGGCGGGCCCCGCGGCGTGAGCGACATTCCCCGCCCCGGCCTTTTCGGCATGCAGATGGACATCAACACCAGCACCACCTACGTGTACTATCTCGTGTTGGTGGCCGTGGTCATTACCATTGTGGTCATCAGCAGACTCAAGAACTCGCGTGTGGGCCTTGCCCTGCAAGCGCTGCGTGAAGACGAGATCGCCTGCGAGGCCATGGGCATCGATATCATGCGGGTCAAACTTTCCGCCTTTGCCCTCGGTTCGTGCTGGGCAGGCTTTGCCGGAGTGATTTTTGCGGCAAAGACCACCTATATCAATCCGTCAAGCTTCACCTTTATGGAATCGGCCATGATCCTGTCCATGGTGGTGCTTGGCGGCATGGGATCCATCACTGGCGTTGCCATAGCCGCGTTCATTCTCATTCTTGCGCCGGAATATCTGCGGGCCTTTTCGGAATACCGCATGCTTATCTTCGGGGCCATTATGGTTATTATGATGATTTTCCGGCCTCAGGGTCTTATCAGCGGCGAACGCCGCAGATACCGCATCAGCGCCCTCCACGACGCCGAAGGAGGCCGCCAGTGAAACCCGTACTTGAAGTGCAGGAGCTTTCTCAGGATTTTGGCGGCCTGCGCGCGCTCAACGAGCTGTCGCTCACGGTCAACAGCGGTGAGATTGTGGCCCTTATCGGCCCCAACGGCGCGGGCAAGACCACGTTTTTCAATTGCGTGACGGGCATCTACACCCCCACAGAGGGCAAGATGTTTCTGCACGACAGCCAGGGCGAGCCGCAACTGCTCAACGGCAAGAAGCCCCACACCATCACCGCCATGGGCATGGCCCGCACCTTTCAGAATATCCGCCTTTTCGGCGACATGACTGTGCTCGAAAACGTCATGATAGGCCGTCACTGCCGCACCAGGGCTGGCGTTGTGGGGGCCATCCTGCGGGACGGGCGCACCCGGCGTGAAGAGCAAGAAAGCATCGACGCCAGTTACGCCTTGCTGGAACTGGTGCGCTTGCAGGACTTCTGGAACGAAGCGGCCCGCAACCTGCCCTACGGAGCGCAGCGCCGCCTTGAAATTGCCCGCGCGCTGGCCACCGAGCCGCACATGCTGCTGCTGGACGAACCCGCCGCAGGCATGAACCCACAGGAAACCAATGAACTCAAGGAACTGGTCTGCTCCATTCGTGACGACCAGCAGCTTTCCATCCTGCTGATTGAACACGATATGGGCATGGTCATGTCCCTTTCGGATCGCATCTACGTTATGGAATACGGTTCGTGCATCGCCACCGGCAAACCCGAAGAAATACGCGCCAACCCGCGCGTCATCAAGGCATACCTGGGAGAAAGCGATGCTTGAGCTGCGTAATGTTGATACGTTTTACGGCAATATTCAGGCCCTGCGCGATATTTCGCTCAAGGTGGAAGAAGGCGACATCGTAACCCTCATCGGGGCCAACGGCGCGGGAAAATCCACCACCCTCATGACCGTGTGCGGCATCAACCGCCCCCGTCAGGGCGAGATTTTCTGGTATGGCAAACCCATACATACCCTGCCCCCTCACGAAATCGTGGCCCTCGGCATTTCGCAGGTTCCCGAAGGCCGCCTGATTTTTCCCGACCTGAGCGTGCGCGAAAACCTGGATCTTGGCGCTTTTCTGCGGCAGGACAAGGAAGCGGTGAAGGACGACCTGGACTACGTGTTCAGCCTTTTTCCCATCCTTGCGGAACGCCGCAAGCAGGCCGGGGGCACCCTTTCCGGCGGCGAACAGCAGATGCTGGCCATCAGCCGCGCCCTCATGGGGAGGCCCAAGCTGCTCCTGCTGGACGAACCCTCGCTGGGGCTTGCCCCCATTATCATTCAGCAGATTTTTTCCATCATTCAGAAAGTCAATGCCAACGGCACCACGGTCTTTCTGGTGGAGCAGAACGCCAACCAGGCCCTGCGCATCGCCACGCGCGGCTATGTGATGGAAAACGGCCGTATTGTCATGAGCGACAGCGCCGCCAATCTTTTGAAAAGCGAAGAAGTGCGCACAGCCTATCTGGGCATGTAGCGCACAGCAGCTTCGGCTGTCTGGATAAAAATATAGCGCGGCGTTCATTACGAACGCCGCGCTTGTTTTTTGGCAGTTTTTTAGGGCAACTGTTTAAAATGCTTTGTGGGGGAGGGACCCTTTTGTAAAAGGGTCTCCTCCCCCACACCCCCTCCCCCTAAAACTTTTATTCCCTTCCGGAGCCTGCTACCTTTTTCAAAGGTAACAGGCTCCGGAAGGAACCAGAATATAGGCGCGCGGCCACGGCTTATTTTAGAGCAGTTTACGAATGAAATGAGTTAACTGCTCTGCAAGGATTTTTCTGAAAATCCTTGCCACGAAATGCGAGTAGGCAGGCTTTTGCCTGCCGTACGCGAGCATTTCAAGTGTTAAATGCTCTAGGTAAGCTCTGATTAAAGAGCCTCCTGGAAACGTTGATTTATTCTCTGCCTCCCGGCAGTTCGGCTATGGATTCCCCGTCTACAGAATGGGCCTGATAGCTCCTGCGCGCCGCCGCTTCCGAAGTATTGGCGTAGCAGTACACACAGCCGTGGGGGCAGGTATTGTACTGGCCGATATCCTTGCAGGGCACGCACAAACAGGTGGGCCGCTGGCCGGGGTCACGGGGGTACTCCGTCCCCAGAGCGGCGCCGAAAACGCCCGACGCACCGGGCAAAAGCATCTGCTCGCTGACGCTCATGCCGAAAAGATCCAGCACGTCTGGATGACGGCGGGTCAGTTGAAGTATGAGTTCAGGATCAGTGCAGCGGTTATGCTCCACTCCCTGGGCTGACAAATCCGCCTTTTCGCCGCAGGTGGCGGCCCGCATGCCGTGCCGCGCGCAGATTGCCGCTATGGCCGCCGCCATACGGCGCATTTCATCGGGCGTAAAATCGCGCCAGGCCATGCCCTTGCGCCGCAGATTTTCCGCCACCTTGCGGTAGGGGGCGATGTCGGCAAAACTGAAGACGAGCTTTGTGGTGCAACCCGCCAGAGCTTGCGCCAGCCGCTCCACCCGCTCCAGCAAATCCTCGCAGGAAAGCATGCGGCCGCCGGGATTGGCGGCCAGCATAAGAGGGTCGAAACGCCACACCACACGATCCGGCCCCACCGCTTCCGCCAGACGCCGGAATGTCTCCACCCGACGCTCCAGCGGCGGCACCCCCGGTTCCCAGCCTTCGGCCTCGTAGTCGTTGAGCGTGTATTGCACGTAAGAGGCAAGGCCGCGCGCCTCCACGGCAGGCAGATGCGCAATGAGGGGCAGCGGATTTTTGCTCCAAAAAACCACTGCCCGCGCCCGCACCATGGAGACGTACTGCGGCTTGCCGCTGAAGGGATTTACCCAACACGCATAGCCAGCCTCCAGCCTTTTCATGAACCAGGGCATATAGAAGGCGGGAATGTCCGTGGCGCGGCTCACCGCCAGCAGGGTGGGCGCTACGGCCCGCACGGGGCCGGACGCGGCAGTGATGGTGACAAGAGGCCATTTCATGCGGGCAGTGTGTCAAGGGTGCGGGCGGCCGTCAATACGTGCATGCGAGGGATGCCGGGGGCACATATGCCCTGCCGACGGGCACGCTGCCATACGCGCATGCGGGAGCCGCCAGATGTCACGCGTGCCGCCGCCGGAGTCCTGCAGGCTTCCACGCGCCGCCCGCCGCCCCTCCGGGGCGGGGTAACGTGGTGCCCGACCGCACAAAGGTACCCTGCCCGACGCCGTCACGGCAGACACGGGGGGACGCCGTAAGCTTGTTTTGACAAATTTCATGCAATTGCTATTGTCTCAACAGAGCACCATACTGATAAAACTTTAAACACCTTGGTATTGCATGTCTTTTCTTTCATGGCTGCAACGCGTCTTCACACCTCCTTCCACTGGCGGTCATGACCTCGATAGCGGGGGTCAGGGTCTTCAGTGGAACCAGAACGTCCGTATCGTGCTGGCCATTATCATCGTCATAATCTCGGCCTTCGTGGTCTACAGGATACTGTCCTGATGTCAAAAAAACTCTGGCGTCTTACTGTGCGTGATGATTTCTCCGCCGGGCATGCCCTGCGCCACTATGAAGGCAAATGCGAACGCATGCACGGCCACAACTTTGCCGTGGAGCTTACCGTTGAGGGCAGCCAGCTTGCCGCTGGCACGGAAATGCTGCTGGACTTCAAAGTCCTGAAAAAGGGCCTCAAGGCCGTGCTCGACGCCCTGGACCACCGCCTGCTCAACGAAACCCCGCCCTTTGACCGCATCAATCCCTCGTCCGAAAATCTGGCGCGCCATATCTGGCAGGGCATGCAGGCGCATCTGGCCGCCCACGACGATCCCCAGGCCCGACTGGTGCGCCTGCACAGCGTCACTGTTTCAGAAAAGGGCGCTCAAAGCGCCACCTATCTGGAAACGGACTAGCGGCATCGCCCTCGCGGAGCGCTCCAATGCCACAGGCCCTCTGTCTTCTGCACGCCAATTGCCAGGGCGAAGCCCTGCTGCCGCTGCTGCAGAATGCTCCGGCCTTTGCGCGGCGCTTTGCCCTCCGCCACTACGTCAATTACACGCGGGAGCATATCGACAGCCAGGATTTGAGCCAGTGCGCGCTCTTTCTGTATCAGAGGCTGGCCCCCAAATGGGGCGACATTTCCACGGAGCAGATTCTTCCCCGGCTGCCCAAAAACTGCCAGGCTATTGAAATTCCCAACCTTTTCTTCAAGGGTTACTGGCCGTTCTGGACCAGCAAAACATCCATCAATTTTGGCGACAGCCTGCTGGAAAGCCTGCTGGAGCGTGGGCTGAACCCGGAAGAAGCGCTGCATGTCTACCTGCGCGCGACACCGGGCCTGATGGGCGACGTAGCCGCCGTGGCGGAAGAAAGCCTTCGCCGCGAGGAAGAAAAACAGGCTCAAAGCCCCATTGTCTGCGCGCCCCTGCTGCGCGAGTTGTGGCAAGAGGAGCAGCTTTTCATTACCGTCAACCATCCGGGCCGCACACTGATGTTCCACATGGCCGACAGCCTGTTGCGCCTGCTCGGGCTTGGCGGCCTGCCACAAGCCGCCCGCCGCGCCTACACCCATCCCCTTGAGGACTTCTGGCTGCCCATACACCCCAAAGCGGGCGCGCTGCTGGGCCTGCCATTCGCCAGCCCCGCACGGCGCTACCCCGTCTACCAGACCAGCCTGACCCATGCCCAGTACACGAGCTGCTATCTGGCATGCAAAAGCCACGATACGCCGGATTTGATAACCTTTTTAAAAAACCTGCCGCCCAGGCCTACCGCCTGAGCAGAGAACAGAAGGAGTTCTTCATGAAGGTGCTTCTTATCAACGGCAGCCCCCATCCCAAGGGCTGTACTTTTACGGCGCTGTCCACCGTTGCGGCGCAACTGAAAAAAAACGGCGTTGAAAGCGAACTGATCCAGATCGGTTCCAAGGCCATACGCGGCTGTATCGCCTGTGGAAAATGCAAGGATACGGGCTACTGCGTTTTCAAGGACGACCCCGTCAATGAAGTCATTGACCTTTTGCGCGCCGCCGACGGTGTGGTCGTGGGCTCGCCCGTGTACTACGCTGGCCCCAATGCCACCCTCTGCGCCCTGCTGGACCGCGCGTTCTTCATGAAGTCCGCGCCCTACGCCTTCAAACCTGCGGCGGCCGTCGTAAGCTGCCGCCGTGGCGGGGCCAGCGCGTCCTTTGACAGACTGAACAAATACTTCACCATTGCCCGCATGCCCGTGGTCGCCTCCCAGTACTGGAACTCCGTGCATGGCAACAATGCCGAGGAAGTTGTGCAGGACAAGGAAGGCATGCAGATCATGCGCACCCTAGGCGACAACATGGCCTGGCTCATCAAGTGCATTGCCGCCGGCAAGGCCGCCGGAATCAACCCACCCGCCATTGAAGCCTGGGAAGCCACCAACTTCATCCGCTAACCGTACTGTACTGTTACGGTGATATGCTTTGTGGGGGAGGGACCCTTTTGCAAAAGGGTCGCCTCCCCCACGCCCCCACCCCCTAAAACTCTTATCGTATTGTAGCAGAGCACAAAGCGCGTCGGCCAGAACGGAGTCAGAGCAATGCCAAGGTGGCGGCCAGAACGCACACAAGCCCGGAAGGCCTTTGGCCTTCCGGGCTTGTGTGCAAGATGTATCCGGCGCGCCTGTTACGGCTTCAAAGGCACAAGAGCCTTGTAGGGGCCACGCATTTTGTAAATAAAGTCTGCCATTTTCAGGTCGCCGCTGGCCAGCATCATGAGCAGCACTCCAGAGGATTTGTCCTCGCGCACAATTCCATACCCCTTGACGCCCTGCTGCTCGAAAGTGAATTCCCATTGCCCCTGACGCAGCACCGGGGTGCTGCCACCCAGCCGTTGCGCATTGGCCCTTGCGGCGGCTTCGGCTTCTCCGGCTTTGGCGGGCCCCACGATAATGAGTATCGAGGACTTATGCTCCTTTTGCCCAAGCAGAACCTGAATGGCATCCTTGACCTTGCTTGGCCCGTTGACTACGACCCAGTCGGCAGGCAATTCGATGCTGTAATATTTTGTCGTCACAGGCACGGCATGGGCGCTGCCAGCCAGAGGAGGCAGAACCATCGCGGCCAACAGGCAGAGCATTGCCCATGACATTTTGAAGCGGCAAAAAGACTGCATGGCGTTCTCCAGTATTTTCCAAAGTAATTTCATGATGAAGATGCCCTGACAAACGCATGGGCAGGCACGGCGCGCAGTTGCAAAAACGGTTTCAGCCTGGCCCTTAGGGCCGCAGGCCTTGCAGGGCCAAGCCGCAGGCCTTACGGGGCGGGCCGCAGACCTTGCGGAGCGGGGCCGCAGGCCTTGCGGGGCGGGGCCGCCCAACGCAAGACCACGTAGCACAGAAAAAACAGATTACCCTTGATTTGCGCCAGCCCCCAACGTGGTGAGCGCCTTCGCCTTTTGCGGCAGCACATGTTTAAAGGGATTTTTTACAAAAAATCTCACATGGATCAGTGTACGGCCCGCAAGCTTCCATGTCTATAAAAAGGGCTTTACCACCCCTTGCCCGGCGAGGACAATGTTTGTAGTATCGCGTTCCAGTGAGGGGTACCATGCTGCAAAAACTGAATTCTTTTCGTTCAAAGCTCTACGTTTACCGTTTTGAGCTGCTGATGGCATCCCTTCTGTGCGTCTTTGTTTTCAATATCTTTTTTCCCGACAATATCTATGGCGGCATGGCCCAGTCCATCTACCTGCCCTTCCAGTTGCTGGCTGGCCTGGTGCTTTTTGAATTCAAGAAGCGCGTCATCTGGCTTGTGGTACTTTTTGGCGTGTTGCTGATGATCTGCCGATCGCTGAACCTCTTTTTTGCCAGCAGCCTGCTGGCCGAAGTACTGCTGCTCTACATCTGCTTTTTCGGCAGCGTTACCCTGGAGGTTTTCCGGCAGATAGCCCACGTGCAAATGGTCGGCACACGTATGATATTCGCGGCCATCTGCGGCCTCATGCTCATCGCCTATTGCGGATTCTATCTCTTTCTGGCCATCGAATTCTCCACCCCTGGCTCCTTCAATGGCCTCGGCGCAGGCGAAAACGCCATTAACGATCTTTTCTATTTCAGCTACATCACCATCTTGACCATTGGCTACGGCGACATCACGCCACACACCTGGATCGCCAAAAACGCCGTCGTGCTGGTGGCCTTTATCGCCTACGTCTACTCCATTGTGGTCATAGCCACCATTGTGGGCAGGGTACAGCGCACGCCGCACTCCTCACCCGCCGGACCGGCAACGGGCATACCTGTTGCACAGCCCCACCCTTCTGCACACCCGGCGACGCATTTGGCGGTTCCGCAGCATGATGGGCAGACCAACCCGCTGGCCAAATCTCCGGCCGGGCCGCAAATTGACCCGCCTGTTGCCTCGCATGTTGCCTCGCATGTCGACCCGCATGTCGACCCGCATGTCGACCCGCAGGCGGGCCAGCAGACGCAGTAGACAACGCAGCACGTGCCCCACGCTGACTCCACGAGTCATCAGGCATAAGCTCTTCAAGGGTCAAAAAAAACGCCCACACCGGCGCAACTGTGCACATGTACGCATATTTGCGCCGCGCACATACGCCGCGCACATAACTCGTGCAGGAAGCACGCAAATTCTCCGCGCACATACGTATGCTGCGCCTTTTATGACAAACGCCCGTTCATGCCGCCGCCAGAGCAGTTTGAAGCGGCAGCCTTTAGGCGACGAGGAAGCCTCACGGATGGCGACAGCATCGCTAATGAAATTGCTCTAGGCCTTGCGCCTGAACATCCATACGGCCACGCTTACGGTCACAATGCTGATGCAGGTGATCTTGCCCAGGCTGACAGCCGCGGCGGCCACGGTTATGTCTTTAAGAAAAACGCCCTGAATGATGGCCGTAAAGTGCCGCAAGGGATTCAACTGACTGGCATGCTGCAAAAAAACCGGCATGTTCATGATGGGCGTCACGCCGCCCGAAATGAGAATGCAGGGCACCCCCACGGTAAACGCGCCGAGAAAAGCCTGCTGCTGCGTGGCTGACAGGGAGGACACCATAAGCCCCACCCCGCCCGAAGCCGCCGCAAACACCAGCATGGCCAGATAGAGCAGCACCACGGAGCCTGTGAAGGGCACGCCGAACCCCAGCACCGATATGACCAGAAATATGGTTCCGTGCACCATGCCCACAAGACAGCCCGGCACAAGTTTGGCCAGGGCAATTTCTGTGGGTATGGCGGGCGACACCAGCAACTGGTCAAACGTACCCACCTCGCGCTCGCGCGCCACTGAAAGCCCCGTAACCACCAGCCCCAGCATGAAGCTCAGCATGCCAATGAGGTTGGGCAGAAAAAACCACTGAAATTCCAGATTGGGATTGAACCAGCAGCGCATGCGTATGTCCAGCCGGGGCACTTCTGCGGCAGCGCTTTGCATGGCCTGGCCGCGTGGCGTGGCAGTCGCCACCTGGGCCACGATGCGCTCGAAATAATAGGCAGCGATCTGCGCGGCATTGGAGCGCCGTCCGTCCAGGATAACCTGGGCCTGCGCCGGTTCGCCCTTTTCGATATGCCGCGAAAATTCCTCGTCAAAAACCAGCACAAAAAGCGCCTGTTGCCGATCCACCACAGGGCGTATCTGCCCCTCCCCCTGCAAACGCATCACGCTGCGAAAGGTGGGCGATCCCTCAAGGGCGTGTATGATGTCCTTGCTCCAGCGCCCGCTGTCGTGATTCAGCACGGCCACATCCACATTACGCACCTCCATGGTGGCCGCCCAGCCAAAGATGACGATCTGCATGAGCGGGGGCACAATGATAAGGAGGCGCGAAACCTTGTTACACAAAAGAACCAACAGTTCCTTGCGCACAATGATGGCCATGCGCCGCAGGTTCAGGCGGGGGAAAAACTGGCTCAGACGGGCCGCCCCTCTTGCAACCAACCCCCTACCCTCGGTGGAAGAAGCTCCCAAGCGCCGCGCCATCACACATCCAGCCTTTTGACGAGGTTTTTATACACCAGCCCCAGCAATATGGCGGCCAGCAGCCCCATAAAGGCCAGACTGGGGCCGAAAATCGCCCAAACGTCGCCCGTAAGAAAAATGGTGCGCAGGCAGGTGTTGAAGTAGCTGGCGGGCAGCAGCCTGGTAATGGCCTGAAGCACAGGCGGCATGCTGTTGATGTCAAAAACAAAGCCCGACAGCAGCAGGGCGGGCAGAAAGCCGGAAAACAGTCCGGCCTCAGCGGCCACAAGCTGCCCGCGCAAGCTGACGGAAATAAGCAGCCCCTGCCCAAGCGCGCTGAGCATAAATACCGATGACAGCAGCAGCAGTATCCACAACGAGCCGCGAAACGGCACGGCAAAGAGCAGCACCGCCGCTGCGGCGCACAGAGCCATGCTGAACATGCCCATGCAGAAATAGGGAATGAGCTTGCCCAGCAAAAGCTGCATGCGGCTCACAGGCGTGGCGAACATGGCCTCCATGGTGCCCCTCTCCCATTCGCGGGCAAAAACCAGGGAGGTCAGCAGGGTGCCGATGAGCGTCATGATAACCGTAATGGCCCCCGGCACCAGAAACTGCACGCTCTTGGCCGCCGGGTTGAACCAGAAGCGGGGCTGCACGTTGATGGGAGGTTCGGCCGCCACGCCGCCGGGCAGGGCTGTGGTCTGCCACCTGGTCACAAGGCCCTGGCTGTAGCTCTGGATATACTGGGCCGTGTTGGGTTCCGAACCGTCCACCAGAACCTGCAGTTCCCCTACCCCACCGCGATCCAGCGCCGCATCGAAATCCTGCCTGAACACCAGAATCCCCTGCACTTCAGAGTTGCGCATAAGGCGGGCGGCCTCGTCCATACCGCTGACCCCGCGCGTGGAAAACCAGGGGGAATGCGCAAAATCCGCCGCGAGATCCAGGGAGTGCCTGCCGCCGCTTTCATTGAGCACCGCAAGGCGCAGTATTCCCGCATCCAGCGTGATGCCGTACCCGAACAGCAGCAGAAAGACAAAAGGCAGAACCCCGGCCACCAGATAGGAGGACGGGTCGCGCACGATCTGCTGAAACTCCTTGCGGACAAGGGCAAGCAGTTGTCGGAGCCAGAGGTTTTGCTTCATATGCCTTTCACCCTAGAGCATTTTGCTTTTGAAACACTCCCTGTTTCAACGCATCATTCTGGCGAAAAACGTGGTTTGCGCCAGAATCCACGCCACTTCGTGGCGGCTGCCGCCTTCGCGTCAGCAGAGCAATTTCAAGCGGCAGCCGTTAGGCGACGAAGAAGCCTTACGAATGGCGACAGCATCGCCAGTTAAATTGCTCTAAAACAAAGGGCGGTGCCGCGCCTTGAGGGCAGCGCGGACATTCCATTATCGCGCCAGTATCGCGCCAGTATCGCGCATGCCCTACTGGGGATGCTGCCTGTCATATTCTTCAATACTGGCGATAAAGGCCTCCTCCAGCGTGGGGTCTTCCACTGTTTTACAGGAGGCCTTGAGTTCGTCGGGCGTGCCCATATGGATCATGGCCCCACGGTAGATGAGGGCTATGCGGTCGCAGTATTCGGCTTCTTCCATAAAATGCGTGGTGACCAGAACGGCCGCCCCGGCTGTGGTCATGGCCGAAATATGCTTCCAGAAGTCGCGGCGGGTGCGGGCGTCCACGCCGGAGGTGGGCTCATCCAGAAAAAGCACGGGCGGCTCGTGCAGCGTGGCGCACAACAGGGCCAGGCGCTGCTTCTGGCCCAGGGGCAGGTCAGCGGTGCGGCTGTGCAAAAAATCCTGCAATTCAAGGGCGTCAGCCAGTATGGGCAAGAGTTCGTCGCGCCGCTGACGGCTCAGACCGTACAGTTCCGCAAATATTTTTATGTTTTCCGTCACCGGAATGTCGGGGTACAAAGAAAATTTCTGCGCCATGTAGCCCAGGCGGGCGCGGGCATTGCTGCCCGCCGTGAGCAGATCCATGCCCGCGACCGCGCACTGGCCCGATGTGGGCCGTGAAAGGCCGCAAAGCATGCGGAAGGTGGTGGATTTGCCCGCCCCGTTGGGGCCAAGAAGGCCAAAAATCTCGCCAGGCCGCACGGAAAAACTGATGTCGCGCGCGGCGGTAAAGTCGCCGAATTTTTTGGTGAGGTTGTTGGCTTCAATACTTGGTGAGGGCTGGGACTCTGCCGGGGCGTCACCCCTTACGCCGGGCGCGGAGACAGACGGTGCGCCGGACGAGCCTGACGCGCCAGCCTTCGCGCCGGATGAACTGGCCGGGCCAGACCCGGCATCGGGCAGGCCTGCCCCTGTGCCTGACGGGTTTGCCCCTGTGCCTGACAGTCCTGCCCCTGTACCGGGCGAATTCGCCGGGCCGGGAACGCCGGATACTCCTGACGCGCCGGAGCCGTTTATCGCATACAGCCTGCCATACGGCGAAGGCTTCTGGTTAATGCCGCCCACAGCGCTCATATAGGCGTCTTCAAAATGCGGTGGCACGGGTTCGCCGCCTTTTTCCTGAACTTCGCGCCGCAACTCCGGCGGGGCATCCTTTGCCAGCACAAGACGGATACGGCTGCCCTGAACAAGCGCGTCCTCAATGCCGGGGCGCATACTCCAGATGGCCAGCTCACGCCGATGGCCCCCGGGGGGCGCTTTGAGCAGAAAAACCCTGTCCCGCGCCCTGTCCGTGAACTCCTGCGGGGTACCGGAATAAAGAACCCCGCCCTTGTCCAGAACAACCACCTGCGGGCAGCGTTCGGCTTCATCCAGATAGGCGGTGGCCCAGATCACGGTCATGCCGTCGCGGCTCAGATCCTGCACCATCCGCCACAGTTCGCGGCGCGACTGCGGGTCCACGCCCACGCCCGGCTCGTCCAGCAGCAGCAGGCGGGGCGACCCCAGGAGCGCACAGGCAATGCCAAGCTTTTGCTTCATGCCGCCTGAAAGTCGCCCGGCCAGCCTGTCCGTAAACGCGGCCAGGGACGTAAACTCAAGAAGACGGTCAAAAAGCTCCTGACGGGCCTGCCCTTCCAGCCCGCGCAAACTGGCGTGCAGACGCAGATTGCCCATGACGCTGATGTCTTCGTACAGGCCGAAGCGTTGCGGCATATATCCAATGCTGTTGGCGCTCTCGCTCAAAAGTTTGTCCGGGGCTTTGCCAAAAACGCGCACCTCGCCGCTCGTTGGGAGCATGAGCCCCGCGAGGATGCGCATAAGGGTGGTTTTGCCCGCCGCGTCCGGCCCCACAAGCCCGGTTATGCGTCCGGCGGGCACTGTGGCCGAAACGCCGCTCAGCGCTGTCACGCGGTGGGCGCCCTTGCCGAAAGTCATGCCCAGATCACGCAGTTGCACGGCAGTTTCACCCTCGGAGGAAGGGCTCTGAACCGCTGTGGCCGCGCTCATGATCCGGCGGCCTCGTCAACAACAATGGTGACGGGCATGCCCTGGCGCATGAGGTTTTCAGGGTCAGCGACCTGCACCCGCAGGCGGTACACCAGCGCGGTGCGCACCTCGCGGGTTTCCACGGTTTTTGGCGTGAACTCCGCCGTGGGAGAAATAAAACCCACCGTGCCGGGAAAACTCTTGCCCGGAGCCGCATCCACCATGACGCGCACAGCCATGCCCGGCTTGATGCGCCCCAGGTTCGGCTCGTCCACATAGGCACGCAGCCAGACCGGATCCGTGAGAGTCAGCGTGTATACGGTCTGCCCCTCCTGCACGATGGCCCCGGCCTCGCGGGCGCGGGTAAGCACAATGCCCTTTTGCGGCGCGGCAAGCACGCTGTCGTGCAACTGTATTTCCACGCGCTTCAGGGCGGCTTGCGCGCCAGCCACGGCGGCGCGCTGCGCCAGCACGTCTTCTTCCCGATAGCCGGAAAGCAGCATATCCAGCTGATCCTGGGCAGAACGGAGCTTTGCCGCCGTTTCGCGCGACTGGGCGCGGGCATTGTCCAGCTCTTTCTGGGAAACGGCGTTGGAAGAACGCATGGCCGCAACGCGGCGCAGATTGATGGCGGCATTTTCAGACAGGGCCGTGGCCGCGTTTACCGCAGCCCTGGCCTGGGCAATCTCCTCAACCCGGTACCCGCGCTCAAGGCGGGCCAGAGCGGCCTTTTCGCCTTCAAGACGGGCAGCGGTCTCATCCCGCTGCTGGGTCAGCAGATCAGCGTCCAGTCTGGCCAAGGCCTGCCCTTCGGCCACGCTGTCGCCCTCATCCACCAGCACGGCGGATATACGCCCGCCAACGCGAAAGGCCAGGTCTACCTGGCGGATATCGACATTGCCGTATAGCGTAAGGCTGCCCGCGTGTCGGCCGTCCAGCCAGCGCCATAAAAAAAGGGCTGCCAGTACCAGAACCGCCACGGCAGCCACACTTACAACCTTGCGAGAAGTTTGCATGGGCCTCCCGATATTTCAAGACGCCTTGAGTGAGCGTCCGCAGTAGTTGAGGGCGGCCTCAGGGCTAACGCCGCTGTCTGCCCGCCTCTTCCAGAGCATTTTAGCTTTGAAAAAGTGTAAATGCTCTAACTCTGCACGAAAGTGCAGCGCGCCACAACGTGGCGTGGATTCAGCCGAGCTTTGGCCGTTGCGACGAAGGAAGCTACGGACAAAAGCAATTGGTTAATAGAGCGTGCAGCCTGCTGATGGCCGTCGCAAATCGCATTTTCGGCTGAATGAACACTTTGAAATGTGAAGCATTTCAAAGTTAATCTGCTCTATGACCGGCCGCCGCATACCACGTAAAGCGACCTGTACAAAACATACCCAGTGCCGCGCGCCTTGTCCACAGCGTTGCACATGAACGGCGCCATAACGAGCCGCCCCCGGCATTGCTGCCGGGGGCGGAATTGGGGCGTATACAGACCTGTGAGGCTCAAGGGCAGGCAGAGGGCGCTTGGCCCTCAGCTATCATATTTCAGAAGGATCGATGCCGCAGGCGCGGGCAACACCCGCTCCATATGCCGGGTCGGCCTTGGCGCAGTTACGGATGTGCCGCAGTTTGATCATTTTGGGAGCATCGCCCAGCTGGCGTGCAGTATTGCCGAAAAGGGCTTCCTGCTGTTCGGGCGTCATAAGGCGGAAGAGCTTGCCGGGCTGTTCGTAATAATCAGCGTCATCGCAGGGATACGACCAATGATCGGCATCGCCGTTGATTTTGAGCGGCGGCTCGGCCGCGCCCGGCTGCTCCTGCCACGCGCCGTAACTGTTGGGTTCATAATTGGTGTGGCCGCCATAGTTGCCGTCCACCCGCATCTGGCCGTCACGGTGGTAGCTGTGGAAGGGGCAGCGGGCCTTGTTGACCGGAATAAGATGATGGTTCACGCCCAGACGGTAGCGCTGCGCATCCCCGTAGGAGAAGAGCCGTCCCTGGAGCATCTTGTCCGGCGAAAAGCCGATACCGGGCACGATGTTGGCAGGGTTGAAGGCAGCCTGCTCCACTTCGGCGAAGTAGTTGTCGGGATTGCGGTTCAGTTCCATCACGCCCACTTCATACATGGGCACGTCCTTGTGGTACCAGACCTTGGTGAGGTCAAAGGGATGATAGGGCAGCTTTTCGGCGTCAAGCTCGGGCATGACCTGTACAAAGAGCTTCCAGCGCGGGAAATCGCCCTTTTCGATATGTTCGAACAGGTCACGCTGATGGCTGTCGCGGTCGCGCCCGATAAGTTCCTGGGCTTCGGCGTCAGTGAGGTTTTTGATGCCCTGCTGGGTTTTGAAGTGGAACTTGATCCAGTAGCGCTCGTTCTTGGCGTTGATAAAGCTCATGGTGTGGCTGCTGAAGCCGTGCATGTGCCGGTATGAGGCCGGGATGCCGCGATCGCTCATGACCACGGTGACCTGATGCAGGGCTTCGGGCAGGAGGGACCAGAAATCCCAGTTGTCCTGGGCGCTGTGCATGTTGGTGTGCGGGTTGCGCTTCACCACATGGTTGAGGTCGGGAAATTTGAGGGGGTCACGCAGGAAAAAGACAGGGGTATTGTTGCCTACAAGGTCAAAGTTGCCTTCATCAGTATAGAACTTGATGGCAAAGCCGCGAATGTCGCGCTCGGCGTCGGCCGCGCCGCGCTCGCCAGCCACGGTGGAGAAACGAACAAAAAGATCAGTTTTTTTGCCAACCTTGGAAAAAAGCGAAGCCTTGGTAAAACGCGTTATGTCGTGGGTGACTGTGAACGTGCCGTAGGCTCCCGATCCCTTGGCGTGCATGCGCCTTTCCGGGATGACTTCGCGGTCGAAATGGGCCAGCTTTTCAAGAAACCATACGTCTTGCAAAAGCATGGGCCCACGCGGCCCGGCGGTGAGAACCCTGTTGTTGTCGGCCACCGGTGCACCGGCATTGTTGGTGAGTTTGTTTTGATCGTTCGGCATTGTGGTCTTCTCCTTGGTTTGTCTGTGCGGGCCAAGGGGCGCTACTGCCTGCCCTGACAAGACGATGACATGGAAAGAGCCTATTGTAAATAGTAATTGTTACTATTTACCAACAATCCTTTAAACCCCCTCAAACTCTTTGAACTTTATGGATAACTTATTGCTTCACCGGAGTCTTGCTGCGCAAAATGGGCTTGCCAAGGTTCAAACCTTCGCAGGCATGCACCACTTCCGCCGCTCTGGCTTCATTCCCTCTCAAAAGTACCAGTATAACAAGCAGTTTGCCCGACCGCTGCAAGCGCGTTCTCAAGCCGCGCCCCTCAAGGCGCTGGCGCAGGCTGTCGACGCTCTCTTCATCCTTGAAGGCTCCAACCTGAAACACGTAATCAAACATATTGCCCACGGGCTGCAGGCTGTTCAGCACCACGGGGTGGTTTTCCGGGACAGGCTGTGCAGCTTGCCCCGCGTTTGCGCCTGCTGTGGGCGCGTTTGCGGGCGCGGGCACCTGCGAACGCTGCCCGGCCGCCTGAGCCGTCGGTGCCCCGACAGGCTGCATGGCCGCAGCGGCGGGTGTGCGCGCCTGAGGCCCGTCAGTCATGCCGGGAGGCAGGCTTTCGCCACGCAGCACGCGGGCGAAGCGCAGTTCTTCGGCGGCAAGAATTTTTTGCTTGGGAACGTCCTCTTCCGCCGGTTCCACAACAACACCCTTTTTCAGCGCGCCACCGGCTACACTGACCTGCGCCGGATGCCCCCGCCAGTAGGCTCTGCCGCTCATGACGCCGCCCACATAGGCAAGCGCTACGGCTGCCACAACAAGAAAACAGGCCGCCAGCAGTGAAGAAGGCCGCAGACACAGGCTTTTGGGGGGGTCTTGCTGGTCTGACGGAGAGTTACGTGACACTGGAGGCATGGTTTTTCCTTAATTTCACTGAATCATTTATGTTTTTTATACGAATCTTTAAACCTGCCATAACATAACAGGCGCTGCTTCAAGCGTAAAGAGCGGCGGCAACGCGCCCGCGTCCTGACTTGCGGGCACGGCCTGCGCTCTGGTATATATGCTGTGTCTTACAAAGACATTGGGAGTACGCTCATGACCATCAGCAATAGCTCACGGTGCAATCTGCCTCTAATTCTCGCCTGCCTCATGCTCTTTTTGTGGAGCGCCGCCTCTATGGCGGCAACGCCGCAAAATCTGACCATCGTCAACCAGACAGGCGAAGATCTGCTCAATATCCACCTGCAAAAGGGCAAGGTCACGCAATTCATGCGGCTGGACATGACGCCCGGCAACAGCGAAGAAATTGAAAATCCCGGCGGCACGGCCGAGTTGCGCCTTGACACGGGGCTGGCCCTGTGGACGTTCAGCCGCGTCCCCCTTGGGCAGGCAAAAAGTCTGACCTTCGGCCCGCAGCCCGACGTCCTGACCGTGGCCACGGGCAAGGGCGAGAGCCTCCAGTTTCGCGCCCGCATGCGCAGCCTGTTGCCGGATGAAAACAGCGGGCCGGTCTGTGCTCTGGATCAGTTTCGCCCTGGCATGCGCATGAAGGACGTGTGCGCCCTGTTGGACCAAAGCCCCCCGCATGACGACAATGACGCCGTGCTCACCAGCCTGGGTTTCGCGGGCATGGTGTGGGCGGCACGTCTGCTGCCGGGCCAGGTGGAAAACGGCAAACCCGGCATTGCCCGCACAAGCGGGCCTGACCGCCTTGAGCATATGGAACTGCGCCGCAAGCTGGACGCCGCAACGCTGAACAAACTGCTGACAACCCTGTACGCGCAGGGTTACGCCCCGTGGCAGGCCGAACTGCCGGGCCTGGATATGAACTTTGTTGAAATGCCCAAGACAGATACAGCCAAGCACAGGGAAATACTGCAGCAAGTGCTGGACTACTTCATGTCTGCCGGTCAGGGCGAAGCCACAATCATGCTGGCCCCCGCGTCCATGCTGCCCCAACTGGCTGACGCCGACAAGCCACAGAGCGATGTGCAGCTGTTTACGCTGACCCTGCGTCACAGCTCAAAAAACCTTGTGGTGGATGTGGCTGCGTATCAGGCCAGCGAAGGCGGCCGCTGATCCGGCTCTTTGGCTGCGTACGGTTCATAAATCTTGAGACAAAAACCCGGCCCAGATAAATCCGGGCCGGGTTTTTGTCTCAAGCTGACTGGATGTAATACCATCCCCGCTTCAGTTCACAGCACACTTTGTACAATCACAGAATACAATAAGAGTTTTAGGGGGTGGGGGCGTGGGGGAGGAGACCCTTTTGCAAAAGGGTCCCTCCCCCACAAAATCTCCCTCCCCCACAAAATATCTCTTTCCCGCAAAATTTTCTCACCCACAAAACATTTCAGAATGACATGGCCCTAAACAGGCCGTCCTTCCTTTTTGGCCGCACGCTTGTCGCGCAGCCAGTCGTACCATGCCTGAAGTCCCTGTCCCTGACGGCAGGAGACCTCAAAGATATCCAGGTCTTTGTTCAGCTTGGTGGCAAAGTTGCGGGCCCGCGTCATATCAAAGTCCACATAGGGCAAAAGATCGACCTTGTTGAGCACTAGGGCGCGCGCCAGATTGAAAAGAAGGGGATATTTTTCGGGCTTGTCGTCACCTTCGGCCACGCTCAGCAGGGCGACCTTGGCGTCTTCGCCGCAGTCGAACTCCACCGGGCACACGAGGTTGCCCACGTTTTCTATAAAAAGGATGTCCACGCCTGTGAGATCAAGGCTGTCCAGAGCGGTCAGAATCATGTTGCTGTCGAGGTGGCAGCCGCCGTCCGTATTGATTTGCACGGCCTGAGCGCCAGTGGCGGCCACACGGCGGGCGTCGTTATCCGTTTGCAGGTCGCCTTCAACCACGGCCATGCGAAACTCACCCGCCAGATCGGTCAGCGTGCGCTCGAGCAGCGTCGTCTTGCCTGCGCCTGGCGAACTGATGAGATTCAGCGTCAGAATCCCACTGTCAGACAAACGCTTGCGCACATGGGCCGCCATTTTTTCATTGGCTTCCAGCACATTGCGAACCACGGGAATTTGCATGCCTGTCTCCTGTCAGACTCCGTGCGGAGTCCCTGGTCTTGAAGTATGGGGCGATATGAGAACATCCGGGCGGATCTAGAGCAGATTACCTTGGGAATGCTTCACAGTAAAAATGGATTCCCGGCTGAAACCCTCTAGTGTGCACGCCACGCTACGGCGCACCGCATTCTCGTGCGTCGCTCAAGCATGTTTTTTTAAGGGTAAAATACCCTAGAGCAGATAAACTTTGAGAATGTACATTCTCAAAGTTTAAGATACGCTCGCTTCGGTGCTTAACCGCGCAGATAAACTGCGCTTACACCTCTGCGGCGGGCGTCTGCTTCCGCATCCGCCAGAGCAATTTCAAAGCGAAATTGCTCTAGCTGGCCTCAAGGCGGTTCAGGTACAGTTCCCTGCCCTGCTTGACCACATGACCGAACTGCTCGCCGCATCCCGGACAGGGCTGGATAAGGGCTTCCTGACCCTCGCCGCCAAAATCCGCGCCACAGAAGGGGCAGTGCAGTTGCAGGGGAAGTTCTTCAAGTTCAAGGCGCGCGCCTTCGTGGGGCGTGCCCTGAATCATGGTCTCAAAACAGAACTGAAGCGATTCGGGCACAATACCGGCGAGGGCCCCGTACTTGACGTTCACGGCCTCGATACGTGTGCAGCCCTGCCGGGAGATTTCTTCTTCCGACATCTTCAGCAGACTTTGTGCAATTGCCATTTCGTGCATACGGCACAATAACGCAAACCCCCGGCAAGGTAAAGGCTGGAAGGCATTCTTGCCATTCGGCGTAAATAATGTACATTTCTGCCATGCGTCGCTCAAAATTTTCAGGCGTGTACTCTTTTTCCACCGACTGGACGGGAAATAACCGCAAGAACCACTACTTCGTCTGGGAACTGCCTGACGGAGCCTTTGCGGTACAGGAACTCAACAAAGCGTTCCAGCCGTTAGCCGAGCCAGAAAGAATCAGCGCCAGTTCATTTGCCAAAAACTTCAGGGCAGAGCCAGAAATCCTGGCAATGCCCGTCATGACCCCGGATCTTTCACGTCTTGAAGCCAGAGGAAAATCCGCTGGCGGTTCCGATACCGCACAGCAGACCGGGCAAACGGATGCGGCAGTCTCGGAGCCGTCTGACAAAACCAGCCCGCCACCCAAAACTCCGGCTGCGACGAGCGCGCGTCCAGACGCCATCACGCCCGACGGCGCTTCCAGCGGCATAGCCGTTGACACGTCTGGCGGAACACCTGCCGGAACTTCGGCCGGAACTTCCGGCGACGCGACTGGCAAAGTACCGACTGCCCAGAAAAGCCGCGCGCAAGGTGGAGCCCAGCCCGCCCCGCAGGCTGGGCCGCAATCCCTTGATTCGCAAATTTTTGCCAATGAATCTGACAGCCTTGCCGCCAGCGTGCGCCAAAGCGCCGCTCCATTGGCGTCGCCCGCAGGCGCGGCGCCCATGGGCCAGGCTAAAGCTTCAGCCGCAACGCCTGGCGCGCAGCAAGCGCGCAAGCCTTCTTCCAAGTCGCTGCGCCCTGTGGACGCCGATGAGCCAGAAAGCCTGAAGCGAACAGACGCTCCAACGAAAAAAGAGGTCGCCACTCCGGCGCGAACCCCCCAGTTGCGCCTGCAACCGGTGGAAAAAGATCTTTCGACAGATATAACGGACATGTCGGCGCGCCTGCCCCTGCCGGACACAAGCCCCATGGGCACGAGTCGCCCGATGGATCTGGCGGCCATGCGCAAAGCCAAGAGGACGGAAACGCGCCTGCGCGAAACTTTTCGTCAGACCTTGCTGCGCCTCAAGCGCCCGCGCGAACGCAAGGCCGCGCTGACCGCCCTTGAACAGCTTGCACAATCGACTGAAGACATCTGCACCGCGCACAAGCATATGTTCAGAGATTTCGGCGTCAGTCTGCGTCAGAATTCGCAACTCGCACTGGCCCTTTTGTTCAGCCGTAGAGTGGTGGAACTGGCCCCTAATGATGACCATGCCCACTTCAACCTGGCCCGGATTCTCTGTTTGATGGGCCAATTTGATGAAGCCGCAGCCCATGTACGCACAGCCATGAACATGGGTGGCGAAGAACCGTTGTACTTTCGTATGCTGGTGCATATTCGCAAAGAAATGCTGCAAAAACGGGAACAATCCGCCTCCCGTGACCGCTGATCATATTCAGGACAAACTCGTTTCGGCAGGAGCCTTTTGGCATGAATAAAGTGATTTTAAGTCTTCTTCTGGCAGTCTGCGTGTTGGGCATGGCCCTCATTATGCTCAATGAAAAGATGCGCAAGCCGGAGCAGGCCCCCGTTGCTCAGTCGAGCATGAATCAGCAGGCCACCGCTCCCGGCGTGGACAGTCAGACAGGCCCGGAGGCGGCATTGCCGACGCTCGGCGACATCGCGCAGACACCCAAAACCAGTGGCGGCGCGCAGCCCTATCTTCCGCCCCTGCCCGTGGAATCCGGGCATACCCCGGCCCCGGCCGACACCGCTCCCCGCCTGGGCGACAAAACCCCGTACAAGGCTGAAGCCGTTCCCGTGCACCCGCCGTTGCCTGAACCGGTGAAGCACAAACCCGATCTTTCCGGCGCGCCTGAAAAACCCTCAGACGCCGCCAGGCCCGAAACGGCCAGCACCGCCGCTTCTGCCGCGTCTGGCGCGTCTGGCGCGTCTGGCGCTCCTGCCGTATCTGGCGCGGCCGCCGCTCCAGAAAAAGCCAGAACGCCGGAAAAAACCGCCCCTGCGGAAAAGCCCGCTTCCAGCAATACGGAAAAGGCCGCAAAGGCCGCGCCTCAAAAGCTGGAAATCACGCGATTTGTGGTTTTTGCCCGCGACAAGGGGGCAACCATTCGCCTCGTGGGTACGGCTCCCCTCAACTACAAGAACATGACCCTCAACAATCCTGAAAGGCTTGTGGTTGATCTGGACGGCAAGTGGTTGGTCAAAGCGCCGGGTGTGCCCAAAAACCCCGCGGTGACCAATGTGCGGCTGGGCAAAATGGACGGCCAGACCAGAGTTGTCATTGATCTTTCCGGCAAGCCGGCCAATGTCCGCTTTGTCCTGTCCAAGGACAAGCTCTCGCTGGACATCCGGGTGGATCACTAGCGCAGATCAACTTTGAAATGCTTCTCATTTCAAAGTTTTCATTCAGCCGAAAATGCTATTTGCGGCTGAATCCACGCCACGTAGTGGCGCGCTGCACCTTCGTGCAGCGTTAGAGCATTTACACTTTTTCAAAGTTACAATGCTCTAATCAGTGCTTCCTAGAATTTTCTGCCGACAAGGCCCCGACATGCGTCGGGGCCTTGCTGTTTCAACAATCTTTCCTCTCGGAAGGCTTTTGCCTGCCTTCACCGCCGCAAACTTCCACCCGCCCGTAAAAAAAGGATGTGTGCAGCGCCAAGGCGGCATTTACGCTTTGGACGGTTTTGCAAGAATCCGGGGAAGGCACTGTCTGCCGCCCTCTTGAATTTTATGTCCGATTTGGGCAGGGTGGCGAAAAAATTGGGGCTTTAATGAATCCTCGTGATCTCGTCATGGTATTTTCTTCGCTGGCCTCCATGGCGGCTGGCGTTTTTTTACCCCAGTTGGCAGATCCTCTGGCGGCCATGCCACGTCTTATCCTCATATTTATGCTGTACATGAGTTTTCTGGCCGTGGGCGTAGAGGAACTGCGGCAGGAAACCCGCACCATGGCTGTGCCGCTGTGTCTGCTGACCATTTATCGGCTCGCCTTGCTGCCGATACTCTGCCTGGCTGTCTTTCGCCTGATCATGCCGCAATTCGCCCTTGGGGCTTTCTTGCTGGGCGCGTCGCCGGTGGGCGTCATGGCTGCGGTTTTTTCGCTCATGCTCAGGGCCAATACCGCCCTCATTCTTGTGGCCAATATCGCGACCTCACTGCTGCTGCCCCTGAGCCTGCCTGCCATGCTTTCGCTCACGGACAGCGCCTTGCGCATGCTCGGCCTCACGCCGCTGAGCCTGCCCCCGCATCTGGAACTCGGACATATGGGGCTTTCTCTCGCCGTGACCATTCTGCTGCCCTTCGCCGCTGCCCATCTGACCCGTACCTACTGGAACAAACTGCGCCACACCTTGCTGCGACAGCAGTTTCCCTTATTGACAGTCGCCATTGCTGTTTCCAACATTTCCATTTTCAGCAATTATGGTGATCTGTTGCGGCAATCACCTTCATTCATTTTTCAGGCGCTGGGCGCGGCCTGCCTGCTGTGCGTGCTCATGACGCTGGCAGCGCTGCCCGTCACCCGCCACATGACGCGACAGACACGGCTGGCGTTTCTCATTTCATTCGGCGTCATCAACAACGTCCTGCTGATGATCGTCTGTATGGAGTTCTTCAGCGCCACAGAAGCTCTTATGGCTGCCGCGTATCTCGTCCCGCTGTATATTTTGCTGTTCTACTATCGTCTGTGCAGCCGGGAACCAGCACATACATAATGCGGGACGGAATACACGGCTTGGGCCGCCTGCGCGGCGGATAACGGCAGCGGAGCGCCGAGGCCTCCGAGGCTTGCCTTCTAAGCCGCCTACGCGGCGGATAACTGGCTGTGATAGCAGATCGCGTCCGCAGTATCCTTCTAAGCCGCCTAGGCGGCGGATAACTCCGCCACCACCACGGCACGCGGCATCGGCAGCTTCTAAGCCGCCTACGCGGCGGATAACTACGTCTGCAACCAGCTCGGCATGTCCGCCGACTTCTAAGCCGCCTACGCGGCGGATAACGCAAGAGATATTCGGAGATAGCTGCGGCTCTACTTCTAAGCCGCCTTCGCGGCGGATAACACGCTGGGCAGGGTTTCAGTTCTGGCATGGCTCTTCTAAGCCGCCTACGCGGCGGATAACTTCATGCGGCGTGATTTTTTTATACCAAATATCTTCTAAGCCGCCTACGCGGCGGATAACCGGGTCGAGCGCCCGCACACGCACGTCATACACTTCTAAGCCGCCTACGCGGCGGATAACTGCGCATCACGCTGTTCGGACATCCCACAGAACTTCTAAGCCGCCTACGCGGCGGATAACTAGGCCGCGACGCCCATGCAAAATGCGCCCAACTTCTAAGCCGCCTACGCGGCGGATAACACTGGATTATCACGACGGCTTGTCTTTAAGGGCTTCTAAGCCGCCTACGCGGCGGATAACGCCTCGCCCGCGCCTGTGGCGCTCCCCGCGCACTTCTAAGCCGCCTACGCGGCGGATAACGGTTCCTGCCCCTGGGGGGCGGTTTCGCGCTTCTTCTAAGCCGCCTACGCGGCGGATAACCGTGTATTACTTTTGGTATTCCGATGCAGAAGCTTCTAAGCCGCCTACGCGGCGGATAACGTGCCGTGCAGATTATATGCCGCCACCAGGGCCTTCTAAGCCGCCTACGCGGCGGATAACGCGGACGCCACGGCCCTTGACCGTTTGAGCATCTTCTAAGCCGCCTACGCGGCGGATAACTTATCACGGCACGCTGGGCACGGTTTCAATTCCTTCTAAGCCGCCTACGCGGCGGATAACCATCATGTGCTTCAGTTGCAGCGGCAGGAAAGCTTCTAAGCCGCCTACGCGGCGGATAACTCCTGCAGTACGCGCCACGGCCCACCCCCCGGTCTTCTAAGCCGCCTACGCGGCGGATAACGTCGCTTGACAAGGTCGCAACACCCCCATTAACTTCTAAGCCGCCTACGCGGCGGATAACTTGATGGCAACAGCCCGGAGGGCTGCGCACCGCTTCTAAGCCGCCTACGCGGCGGATAACCCGCATTAACCTCGCAGCCTACGCACACAACTCTTCTAAGCCGCCTACGCGGCGGATAACTTATGTCAAAATTAAAAGTTTCACCCGTCCAACTTCTAAGCCGCCTACGCGGCGGATAACACCGCAATGGATATAGCGCCGTTTTCCGGCAACTTCTAAGCCGCCTACGCGGCGGATAACTCTGGCAGGGTGAGCATGTTGCGGGCGGCCTGCTTCTAAGCCGCCTACGCGGCGGATAACAAGAATCTTGCTGTTATCCTCAACGTCTGCAACTTCTAAGCCGCCTACGCGGCGGATAACATTATTTGCCCTGGAGCGGGCGGTGTTTTCTACTTCTAAGCCGCCTACGCGGCGGATAACTCACGTGTCGCCGCATAGCGGCGTCCCTGTAGCTTCTAAGCCGCCTACGCGGCGGATAACTGGCCATCTCGTTGTAGCGCTTGGCGAATCTGCTTCTAAGCCGCCTACGCGGCGGATAACGCCAGTTCCGGCGCGCGTTGGCATCGCACAGACTTCTAAGCCGCCTACGCGGCGGATAACGCCGGGGTCTTTGGCAATGGCGTCCATTGTCTCTTCTAAGCCGCCTACGCGGCGGATAACAGAAAGGGGCTTGTTTTGCACAACAAGCTCCACTTCTAAGCCGCCTACGCGGCGGATAACCTGGTGTGCAACGGTGACGCCATCGACGGCAGCTTCTAAGCCGCCTACGCGGCGGATAACCCCGCCACCAGCAGCGAGACGCCTCAAGACGTCTTCTAAGCCGCCTACGCGGCGGATAACCTCACCGTGACCCCCACCGATACCGACCTCATCTTCTAAGCCGCCTACGCGGCGGATAACGCCTTTCAGGAGCAGCAGCAGGCCCAGGGCAACTTCTAAGCCGCCTACGCGGCGGATAACAATCTCGATTCCATTCCTCTGCGTCCTGCCGTCTTCTAAGCCGCCTACGCGGCGGATAACAAGATGCACTTGAGGGAATCCGGCACCAGTACCTTCTAAGCCGCCTACGCGGCGGATAACGCTTAAAATGTGGCCCTGCAGCCGGGCAATGTCTTCTAAGCCGCCTACGCGGCGGATAACAAAGACTGCTCACCAACTCTGCCACACCAACACTTCTAAGCCGCCTACGCGGCGGATAACCCATGCTGGCGCGGTTACATTGCCCGGCTGCACTTCTAAGCCGCCTACGCGGCGGATAACTTGCTTTTCAAGCTGCAGCTGGTCACTTCAGACTTCTAAGCCGCCTACGCGGCGGATAACCCGATACCGCCGTCAGCTTTGGTGAGGGTGACCTTCTAAGCCGCCTACGCGGCGGATAACACTGCAGGAGCGCGCCACGCGCTCACTGGTGACTTCTAAGCCGCCTACGCGGCGGATAACTAAATCCTTTCCCTCATAGTCGCCCCCTTTGACTTCTAAGCCGCCTACGCGGCGGATAACCGATCATGTTTGGCCGAACGCACCTGCACGATCTTCTAAGCCGCCTACGCGGCGGATAACGAAATGGTCGCCTGCTTGGTAATCCGCAGCTTCTTCTAAGCCGCCTACGCGGCGGATAACCTGCCGATATCGTCAACAAGCTTGTTCCACTCCTTCTAAGCCGCCTACGCGGCGGATAACCCTCTCATGCGGCCCGACACGACAAACATGCCCTTCTAAGCCGCCTACGCGGCGGATAACTCGCCCCAGCTCTTGAAGAAAAACGGCACTTGCTTCTAAGCCGCCTACGCGGCGGATAACAGACATTGAAGTCATTTTGGACGTGGCTGACACTTCTAAGCCGCCTACGCGGCGGATAACAAATAGGCGCGGACGGTGGGGACAGGTGACGCCTTCTAAGCCGCCTACGCGGCGGATAACGCTTGACGCTTTGGGCCAGGTGTACGAGGTTGCTTCTAAGCCGCCTACGCGGCGGATAACGAAACCTCCGTGACGGTGACATTTACGGGGGTCTTCTAAGCCGCCTACGCGGCGGATAACTAAAAGACGTCTCCTGATGGGCCACCTATGGTCTTCTAAGCCGCCTACGCGGCGGATAACAGCGTCGTCTGCGCCTATCCACGTTTGCTGCACTTCTAAGCCGCCTACGCGGCGGATAACTATACGATGTGGACGGCGTTGAAGCGCTGGTGCTTCTAAGCCGCCTACGCGGCGGATAACTATGTCGGCCGCCTGGCCAGGACAGACATGCACTTCTAAGCCGCCTACGCGGCGGATAACGTGCGACTGCAACACTGAAACCCTGTTATCAACTTCTAAGCCGCCTACGCGGCGGATAACGGTCGAGCCGCACGACAACAAGCACATCACCACTTCTAAGCCGCCTACGCGGCGGATAACCCTCTGAACGATACGGCGCTGTCCATTTTTAACTTCTAAGCCGCCTACGCGGCGGATAACAAAGGCCGCTATGCGGACATGTATCCCGGCATCTTCTAAGCCGCCTACGCGGCGGATAACATAGCGCGTCAGCTTACTGCGATTATGTTGACCTTCTAAGCCGCCTACGCGGCGGATAACTTGACGGAGTGGGCGTTGCCCGGCCCTGACGTCTTCTAAGCCGCCTACGCGGCGGATAACATACCGACACGTATAATTACCAGCCCTCAACTCTTCTAAGCCGCCTACGCGGCGGATAACCGCCAAAGCCCAGCCAGTAGACCGATGCATAGCTTCTAAGCCGCCTACGCGGCGGATAACCTTATTGCAAATTGTGTTTGCCTTGTTTTTTTCTTCTAAGCCGCCTACGCGGCGGATAACTCTTCCTTCGGCGTCATGCGTTCACGCGCAATCTTCTAAGCCGCCTACGCGGCGGATAACGGCTCTGGTGTTCCCGCATACACGCAGGCCAACTTCTAAGCCGCCTACGCGGCGGATAACAGCGGCTTGTCTTCCGCGCCGCCACTCATGCCCTTCTAAGCCGCCTACGCGGCGGATAACTCGCCATCAACGGCGATCCCCGTTTCCGTGCCCTTCTAAGCCGCCTACGCGGCGGATAACCGCACGGGCAGCGTTGCGGGTCTTAGCATCGTCTTCTAAGCCGCCTACGCGGCGGATAACTCAGCATCTTGTTGAGCAGGGCATCTTCCATGCTTCTAAGCCGCCTACGCGGCGGATAACAATTCGCGCAGGGTTTGCAGCAGGGGCATCATCTTCTAAGCCGCCTACGCGGCGGATAACTCACTGGAATCTGTAATCGCGCCTTCGATATGCTTCTAAGCCGCCTACGCGGCGGATAACAAGTTCTTGATGTAGTCTTTGATTTTCTCGAACTTCTAAGCCGCCTACGCGGCGGATAACCATGTATTCCACGGGGTCGTCGTCCTGTAGCGCTTCTAAGCCGCCTACGCGGCGGATAACTTGTTCGTTGCCATAGTTTACGCTCTCGCCATCTTCTAAGCCGCCTACGCGGCGGATAACTCTGCCGATTCCGTGAACGCTGGTGTGCGCAACTTCTAAGCCGCCTACGCGGCGGATAACCCGTAAAGACCGCCATTGAACAGGCTCACCTTCTTCTAAGCCGCCTACGCGGCGGATAACATGACAGTGACGAAGGACAACACGACGCTCAACTTCTAAGCCGCCTACGCGGCGGATAACATGGCAGACCGTGCAGCCACACACGCATGATACTTCTAAGCCGCCTACGCGGCGGATAACTCCTTCGCCAGTTGAGCGAGAAGAGCCGTCAACTTCTAAGCCGCCTACGCGGCGGATAACTGATCGCCCAGCAGGGGGGCCAGCATTTCATACTTCTAAGCCGCCTACGCGGCGGATAACTTTTAAATCTGCCCGCCATGACTGCTAATCATCTTCTAAGCCGCCTACGCGGCGGATAACTATTTTGCCATTTTTCCATATCGTTGAGCATACTTCTAAGCCGCCTACGCGGCGGATAACCGGGTGGGGGGCTACCGCTAAAAACACACTCTCTTCTAAGCCGCCTACGCGGCGGATAACTTCATCCCAAAAGCATTTGACCACGCCGTAGTCTTCTAAGCCGCCTACGCGGCGGATAACCCGCAGATGGGCGCTGGTGTGATCTACCCGGTCTTCTAAGCCGCCTACGCGGCGGATAACCGCATGCTTTTGGCCGCCGGGGATGGCGATGGCCTTCTAAGCCGCCTACGCGGCGGATAACGCATGACAGAAGCGTCGTTGGAAAGGACCATGCTTCTAAGCCGCCTACGCGGCGGATAACGAATATAAAAGCGAAGCACAAGGCCGAGAATTCTTCTAAGCCGCCTACGCGGCGGATAACAAATCCAGTCAGTGCAGCAGAAAGTGCATGACCTTCTAAGCCGCCTACGCGGCGGATAACGTGCTTACGCCGCATCAAAAACTGTTCGTACCCTTCTAAGCCGCCTACGCGGCGGATAACTCCGGCAAAGACACTGCGGTTCAAATTGGCATCTTCTAAGCCGCCTACGCGGCGGATAACTCAATGAGCACGTCAGCGGCTGGGAGCCAAGACTTCTAAGCCGCCTACGCGGCGGATAACTCCTGCGGGCAGGCCGACCTTATGGTCTACCTCTTCTAAGCCGCCTACGCGGCGGATAACGAGTATATCAAGGGGGAAGAGGTCAGCGGCCCCTTCTAAGCCGCCTACGCGGCGGATAACAACTACCGCATAAAAAGCAGGGTTGTCTTTGACTTCTAAGCCGCCTACGCGGCGGATAACAGTCCCAGGGCAGCAGCGTGGCCACACGCCCACTTCTAAGCCGCCTACGCGGCGGATAACAGAGGTTGCTAACCAGCTCTGCCACATCAACACTTCTAAGCCGCCTACGCGGCGGATAACTTTTTCTTCTTTTTTGGGTGCGCCAGCGCCCGCTTCTAAGCCGCCTACGCGGCGGATAACGAAGTACGGGGCCACCTGGGCCTTGGTCAGCGCTTCTAAGCCGCCTACGCGGCGGATAACTAGACACTTCCCGCTAAAAATATAACACATAAAGCATGTTATATGTTTTTTGCAGCAGTATGCTTCATTTTTTCAAGCCACACTTATTACACTTGAACTATTAACTATTTTCGCACAGGCCAATAATGAACCCGAAAAGATAGTCCAACACCTCCTGTTGCTGACAACGTTCAATCAGTTCTTCCCGAAAATCCTTATGTGTTTTTTTGCCCGCTGCGCAGGTAAAAGCCGTTGGCATGACCAGAGCGTCCTTTACAACGTCCGCAAAGTCAAAAACCAAGGCTCCGCGCCGTGTTTTTCCGTGCAATACGGGCAAGGAAAAGCTTATTCCAAGCCCGCACAACGCAACGGAGGCATACCCATAAGCTATGTAGTTCCCGTGATCGAGAAAAGCGTTGCACACATCGGCGCGGGTGGCTCCGGCCCTTTTGCCTTCCTCACGTGTAAAGCTGAAATCGAACGCTTTTGCCAATATACCATAAAGCGCTTTGGCCCATCTGGCCTCGGCAAGCAATAGCTGTTGGGTGGATTCAGCGCCATCCACATCTTTAAGGAATGACTCGTGAAGAGCATTGGGGATGCCAATGCCAGCCTTTTGCAGATCCACATTTTTTCGCCATTGAGCATCAGCATAACTGGCGCGTTCTTTCAGCAGTTGTTTTCCAATTTTCACACGTTCATTTTCGTCCAACCATTTGACCATCCATGACTGCATATACTCTGTCGGGCGGTATTCGCTTTGCGGTGGCATGAAAGCCATATCCAGAGCGCCAAAAAGCGGCGACCCTCCTGAACCACAAAACCCGACCATCACATGGGACTCGGCCATGCGGCGCATGGCCGCATCCGTTATGGATGACCCTTTGCCCAGCAAAACAAAGGCGGTGTTACGCTCCGGAAGATTGAAATACGACTCAATCTCCCCGCCATCCTGCGTTGCGTAGACGATGCGGTTGTCCATCTGCATAACGCGCACGTGTTCCAGATAAAACACATTGGCGCGCTTGGAGAGCATCACGGGCCGGGGATTGACCTGTTTTTTCTCCTTCATGGCAGATCACGGCAAGTCCGGCACGCAGAAAACGTTATGGGCGCTGCACAGACCATAGCTGTTCGGCAGGCACTCGGCCTGCGGCGGCGACCCGGACTCACGACGCACCGCCAGCGTAAAGCGCTGCTCCGTGGTTTTGCTGCTCACAATAAAGTAGTCCATCTTCTCCTTTTGCACGGTCTGCATGCGGCGCTGGCGCAGCTGCCCGGCCTCTGCCCCTGTTCTGCGGTCGCTTTTCAAACTAGGTACGCGATACCGTCTGAAGGCCACCCAGGCTCCCGCATAGTTTTCAGGAACTGATGCGGGATAGTGCAGTCTGGCATAATCCCGCATCCAGGGCAGGCCAGAGAGCGAGGCCGCCAGGGCATCCAGATCATCCCTGCTGGAGGCGAATACCCGTAATGCTCCTCCACCTCTGTCGCATACGGCCTGACGTCCTGTCGGTATTGCCAGAGCATAGGTATGCGGCTTTGCCGCAAACAAGGGATGCAGCAGGGTCAGCATGCGCCCCCGTAATGCGGGAGCGCTCATGCCCGTGTCTTCAGCGGCGGCCAAGGCCTCGATGTCAAAATACACGCGCGGCATCATGGCTATGCACTCTCTGAAAAGACGCCGCCGCGAATGATGCAGGCCATCAAAAACATGCCTTCGGGCGTATCGGGGTCCATATCGCCCGCCCGCAACATATAGCCGAAACCAGAGATTTTTTTCTCATTACGGAAAAAGAGCTGTGCATCAAGACTTGCGCCGTTGGGTTCTACAGGGATAGCAAGGCCGCGCTCCCCATAGCCCGGATACCAGGTATCAATGGTGCGCAGGGCATTGCCCACCTTCTGGTCGCGCAAAGCCGCCTGCCCGCGCTCCTGAACACTGTGCTTGTCCTGATTTTTCGGCGCTTCGCCAACGCAATACAGAGGACGGGCAAAGCCCTTGGCCTTGTTTTCCAGATAGTTTTGCGAGGGGAAGACTTCCAGTGCGCCGCGCACGCCAAAGTCCACATCCGCCTCTACCAGCAAAGACACGTCGCGCTGTCCCCGCAGTCCGGCTGCGATGCGTTCGGCAACGGCCTTTTCCGCCTCGGAATAGGAATCAAACGTATTCAGGGGTACTTGCAGAGCGTCAAAATGAACATCCAGGTCCGCCCTGTCCCGCACACGAACGCTTACATGCTCCGCAATGGCTCTGTTGCGCCACAAGAACCGGCCATTGGCCAGGTTGCGCGCATAGCGGCAGGCGAGTTCTGTCATGCCTGCGCTCTCTTTGCCTTTGTCGATAAAGGCAGTCAGCCCTTCCCTGAAGGCAGTCAGGTCTTCCATATCATCTGTTTTTCCAGGAGCGCAGGCAAAAAGCGCTGAAGAAAGATCAAGAAAACGCACGTCAAAACGGACGCGCAACTTTTCGGCCATGGGGTCAAGTTTGGCTGAATCTGTGGTCTGGATGTTGGAAACTTCTTCGCGTGGGGCGCTTTTTGCGCTGGCGCTCTCTTTATCTTTCGTATCAGGTTTATTGATATTTTGTGTACCCCTGATGCCATGCCGCACGACGGGGAGCGGCGAAATACTGCCATCGGCAAACACATTGAAAAAAAGGGCGTCAGTAACCATAAGGCAACGCTGAAATGAAAGAACACCGGGCAGTTTTTTAAGAGCTTTTGCCATGATATTTTCCTTTTACTGGGGGTTAGCGTTGATCCTGATATATTCTGTACACGTCGGGCGTTGCCCACTCTGATCTCCACAAAGTTTGTTCCGCCCTGTCTTCATCAAGGCAGCGGCGTATGGGCACGTACTGCACAAGCCCCACAAGCGGTTCCGCAAAGGCATGCTCGTACCCTTCACGCACGCCGGAGCGTTTTTCAAACGGGGTGGTGGCGGCATAGCCAAGGCAGGTGGCTGAAAGCCAGCCCATGCCGTCGCCTTCCACAGGTTTGTGGCCCAGAGCGGCCACGAACTGCTCCGCGCGGTTGCCTGCCCCTTCCCTTTCCAGCAGGTCGCGGCGATCCATCACAACATAGCCAGTGCCAATATGTTCAAGAGCCTCACTGACATCACTGCACAAACGTGATTTTCCCTTACGGGTGATCGCGCCGCCAGCAAGTCGGCTTGTTGCAACATGGGCATCAATATCTTCGGCGGTGGCGAGATCCCGAATGCCAATAACCAGAGAAACCTCCATATGGGCACGGGCCACCGGCTGGAGGGACAATGCATGGTCATTTTTGGCGGAATAGTCCCAATGTTTCCTTGAAGACATAAAAGTATAGGCCGCTCCTCGCCGCAACTGTGGGTTGAATCTACCGTAAAATGAATCTCCAAGCGGCGTGTAACTGTGCAACACAAAAGCCATTGAAAGCACGTCGTCCGCCATATCTACTTTACGGCCAAGAGCGTGCGCCATGAGCCAGGCTGCGAGCACGGGCGGTCCGCCCAAAAGAAAGGCGGCATTATACATGTTGGCGCCCTGAACCCGCATATGCGACAGAACAAGATAGGATGTCATCGAAACGCCTCCTCCAGAATAACCTCAAGGCTAAAGCGGGCAGACGAATCCAGCTTCAAAAGGCTGTGCCCGGTGCCTTTGTGGGGCATCAGCATTTTGGCGACTACCAGCCGTGCCATACGGCGTGCCCAGTTATCGCAAAGCCCGCATAGCGACGGGTCCAGCAATCCCCGGATTTCCAGCGGCCGTACATGGGGCGAGACGCGGGCGTGACGCGGCGGGTCCAGGTGGGGCAAAAGCTCATCTTCCGGCAGAAGATGCTCATGCTGCACCAGCAGTTCCTGGGCCTCTACCGCCATATCCAGCACGGCACGGCCAATGGCCGCAACAAGCTTTTCTTCCCGCTCTCTTTCCCTCAAGGTAATTGTGCTTTCATCCGGTTCCGCCCTCAGCACTTCTTCACGAAATGCGGCATATGTCTGGACAGCTTCCCTGAAGGGACCGGGGACATGCACATCAAGCGGCAGGCCTTTATGATAGAGCGCGAAGGCATCACGGGTGGACGCCGACGCCCCTGGGGCCGACACCATGAGGGGACGTTGCATGGAGCGCACCAGACTGCCGACGTTTTGCGGGTTGGATCCGCCAATACCGAACTGGGCCTGGCGCAGCTTTCGCCTTGCCCCTTCCGATTCTTCCGTTGCTGCCTCGTTATGACGCGGCACAAGACCCTGCTCACTGTCAAAAAACAGCGGGCAAATGCTGCTTGCCGTTATTGGCGTCATACTCACATAGCCGCCCGGCGCGTCTTTTTTGGGAATAAGCAACTGGCGCAGACGGTGATCCACAAAGTCCGTGCCAATACTGTAGCCGGACGCATTGGCAGCCGCGATGCCTTCAATGATTGCCTTTTTTTCGTCAGCCCCCGCGTCTTTCGCTTTTGGCGCTTCAGCGAGAACCCAGTTGATCTGCTTGACGATGCCCGCCTTGGCTGCCCCGCCTTCCGCATAGTCCAACGGGAAGGAAAGACCACTCCCCAGAAGGGTACGCAACGAAATATAGGGCAAGTCCAGCGCGGCATCAGGCCCGAGGCGTATGCCCACAAGGCTTGCGTTAGAATTGACTGTCTTTGAATTAAAATGGACAAGACGCTCCGTTTCCTCTCGGTATTTCTGGGGAGGGTATGGTTTCCATTCTTCGCTCATGGCGCTCCTTTCCGTCCGCTACTGCGGCTGGTTTCAAGTTATTCGCCGTATGCCAAAACCCAGATCATACATAAAACTGTCATTATTATATGAGGTCAGCTCGGCTTGCAGGCCTTCTTCCGGCCATATGCCCGCCTCATGACACAAGCGTTCCATTTCCGGCGGGCTGAGCGCCAGCCAGGCATTGGGCATAGCCTTTTCTTTGCGCATTTCATGCTCGTTACATACCCAGCTTGCGCCGTGAGAATCCTCATCCCAACGGAAATACAGCGCATTTTCACCCTCGACCCGCATTAGCCAAAGCTGCTTGCGGCCAGATATGCTACGCAGAGGCGTTTGCTCATAGGGCGTGGCCGACATGCGAAAGGCATCTATGGGACTACGGCTGAACAGCCCCTCACTTCCATCGCTGTCTGCGCCAAAAAACCGCGTAACCCTCGTGGCGATGGCCCTGTCGTCAGCAACGGCAAAGGCACTTCCTCCGCCAAGCCGCAGCCCGGCATCAATGGTGAGCGCCTCCGCCTGCCAGGGCAGCAGCTGGGCAAGGTCATGCCCCTTGTATAGCCTCACCTGACCTTTGCCCTCGTATCCAGGAAAAATAAAAGCACGAGTATCTTTCGAGCCCTGTTCGCAATTTTTACAATGACGCAAATTGTGTCTGAGTATGGCGATATTGTGTGCGTTGTCGCGGGAAACAAGACGGTGCCTGTTGACACGTCCTGCAACCTGAACAATGGATTGCGCGCTGGAAGGCTCAATGACAGCCCAGTCAAAGTCGTGATCCCTGCCCACCTCTTCCACGGGCGTGGCCACAACAATAAAAGGCACTTGCGGCTGCGTGGCGCGGGCCACAAGCACCCGTATTTCCTTGTCTGCGAGGATATGGGCATTCCCTCTTTTGCGGGTCAGCAGATGATCGAGGCGGCGCTCTTTATGAAACCGGCTGATGCGCCAGTCGCCAGAGTGATAGCAAGCCACATGGGCATGGGGCAGCGCCTGGGCCAGGCTGCGCGCCGTGGCAACAGCGCCGTTGATGTTCGCCACACGTACAAGACCGAAAGAAATCCGCCTGCCCGGCGAAAATTCCCAGGCGTTTTCAGCGTGCAGGCGCTGCACTGCTTCCAGCACCGCATTCTGAAATCCCTGTATGGAGGGCTCCACCGGCTGCAAAAAAGCCCGTCGCATGCAGGGCATGCGTTGCAAATGGGACGTCATATCCTGCATGCGTTTGGCATACCATTCTGAAAATGCAGCGCTTTTGTTGTCAGAAACCAGCACTTCCGGCGCGAGACTGTCATCAATGACGGCAATGCCCGAACGCGCAGGGGCCGCGTCTGGCTCCTGCATCAATGCGCGCCGGAGCTTCTGGCCGGAAATCCAGGCGGCATGGACGGCGTCAGCCGTGGCCTGAGAAAGTGTGGCCGAAGAACAGATGATATTGCGCCCGAAAAAAGCGCTCAGTTGCACCAGCCGCAAGACAGCCACAAGGGCTTCCGGCTCATAGCCGTCGACCTCGTCCAGCACCAGATCGGCTGTCATGAGGCGCAGCAGGGCTTTGACGTGATGCCCCTGACGGTCAGGACGGCCGGCGGCATCCAGAAAATCAATGGTAGATACCAGCAAGGGCGAACCGACGATCACCTTTTCACGCGCCGTGCGCCAGAAGGGTTCCATCCATGCGGGCAATGGGCCGGAATCGCCGCTGCAGAGGATCTCGGATTCGACCACGTCTCTGTCGTCAACGGTTTCTGTTCGACTGGCCCAGTCAAAAAGCCTTTGGGTGACGCCATCGCCGATGACCGTGGCCATGTCGGCGGGCAAAATGCCAAGGTCAGATTGCAGGGAGTGCCCTGTCTGCAAGGTCAGGCTGCGTAAATTGAGCGCAATGGAGCAACGCGGCGCGGCATCACGCGAAAGAATGCAGGCCGCGCGCAGGTTCATTCTTGTCTTGCCGCTGCCCGTACCAGCCATATTGAACACAAGGCAGGGCGTGTCGGGGTTATCCTGCCGCCAGCGGGCCAGGGCATCGGCAGCGAGGTTTTGCCAGTGATAACGCGAGGCTTCGTCCGCCGGTTCCACAATGGACGCCACTGAAGCCTCTTGCAGCCCTTCAAGCGGGCCCGCCGTGCTCTGCGACAGTTGGCCCATGCGCCATGCGGCGTTGGCAGCCACATGGGCCACTTCGGTCAAATGCCAGTGCAATGGCTGGTTAAGGACACGTTTGTTTTCGACAAACCGGGTATTGGCGGCGCTTGTGCCGTCATCAGGAGGGGTGGGATAGGCTCTGGCCGAAACGGTGTGATCAGCAAAAATGAGCGCGGCCCTGGCCAGGATGAGGCATGCCCACCAGAATTCCGTATGCTCCCGGCCCTGCAGCGCCTCGGTCAGCGCGCTCAATTTTGATTCAAGCCGCTGAAAATTTTTGCATATGTCTTCGGGCAGGGGCGCGTGGGGCTGGCAGTAGTCTTGAGGAACATTCTTTGAACGGACATGGGAAGCCGCCACCGAAGGAACCCTTCCGCCATCTTCACCGCCAGAAAAAAGCAGATGATGGCTTGCCACAAGAAAATCCACGGCTTCCAAAGCGGTGGCCGGGGCGTGGAACGCCCTTGAACCTGGGTCTGTTGGACGTTTAATAACTTCGTCAAGCGCCTTATCGTCATGCAAAACCCGCCATGCCTCTTGCCAGCTTACACCTTGCCGTAAAGCGCGCAGCAGGCAGACACTTATCCACTCATGGCGCACGTCATCGCACAGCATTTTGCGATCGCGCAACTTTTTCTGAAAATATATTGAATACTTACCAAGGTCATGAACAAGGGCGGCAGCCTGCGCCAACAGGCAGACACAGCGAAGCCAGAGCGGAATTTCTGCCGCGCGCCTGGCCAAGCGCCGCGATGTTCGCACGGCAACAGCGCCATCGGCAGAAAACCTGCCCCGCGCGCCCACAATCCACAGTAAACGCATACGGCGGCGGCCGTCATTTTGATAACAGGCCACCGCCGTATTGCGGGTTGCACTTTTGCGAAGAGCCGCATGAAGTTCTGCCAACCCTTCACGGGTTATGGGCGTTATCCATGTGCGAATACCGGCTCTTGGCGCGTAGCTGTCTAAAATTCTTTGCGTTCTTGAAACTGATTTCCTGGTGCATTCAGAAATAAGAACAACATGCATCTCTCGCTTACCTCAGTTTCAATTTGAAGCGGTCGGGGCGATACAATAGATACAACGATATTTCTTCATGTATTATGGGCTAAATGAATCCAGGTCAAACCTTATTACTGTTTTGTTGTTCAGCAATCCCCGGACAACAAAATATAAATTTTAAAATACGCCTTATAGTACAGTTATTTACTGTGTTACTGCACAGAATTTTTTTCCGTTTTGCCCCAAAAAAGGCAGGGCAGGTTTTGTACATAACCGGGCAATACTCCGCGACAAATTTTGTCTATAATCATTTAATATGCTGGCATATTTAGAAAATAAAATAACTAGCATAAATATATATAAAAAACTTAGAGCAAATTATGCATGAAACGCAGTGCAAATAAAAAAAATATACATTTGCCATAGATATAACAATACCCGACAACTACAATATATTTATATTCAAAAGTACGTTTACCAACTCAATACCCACCCTTATCAACGCATAAGGCCTATTGTATCATTTTATATACAGTAACACCTGTCCTTATGGATATTTTTTCATGGCTGGTGTACGGTGACGGACTTTTTGTTTCAGGTTCTGCCCGCGCAGCACTGTTCAGAGTCCATCCACACTGTTCCCTCCATAAGGAGACTGTTCATGACCGGAGCGTCTTTTGAAGCGCTGAATCCTCGCCAGATGTACGGCAAGGTTGTGGAAACCATGATAATCAAGGCCACACGGCCGCCCCGCCAGGCTTTTTTGCTTTCCGTGATGGCGGGTCTGTTTATAGGATTGGGCTTTGTTTACTGCGCTGTGGCCAATGTGACAGGGGCAGGCAAGATCGTTGGCGGGCTTGTGTTCAGCCTTGGCCTCATGCTTGTGGTGGTGCTGGGCGGCGATCTTTTCACCTCGACCACCATGACGCTTGTGCCCCGCGCGAGTAACAGGATTAGTTGGGGGCAGATGCTCGCAAACTGGGGCATCGTTTATGCCGGAAATTTCGTCGGCGCCATTGCGCTGGTAGCCCTTATCCTTCTCAGCGGGCACCCCTGGAACGACGGCGGCAGCATTGCCCTTTATTACATCAAGACAACCGAATACAAGCTGACCCACAGCTTTATCGAGGCCCTGTTTTTGGGCGTCATGTGCAACCTTATGGTCTGCCTTGGCGTGTGGATGGGGTATTCCGGCCGCTCGCTCTTTGACAAGATGGCAGCCTGCCTTTTTCCTGTGGGCCTGTTCATTGCCTGCGGATTCGAACACAGCATCGCAAACATGTTCATGATCCCCATGGGCATACTGTGCAGCGGTATGATGCCGCCCGAAGTAGCGGCCAAGCTGGCCGATCCTGTTCACACGCTCTCGCTGCTCACCTGGGAAAACTTTGTGCTGAAAAATCTCATCCCGGTAACACTGGGCAATATCCTTGGCGGCGGCGTGCTTGTGGGCCTGTTCCATTGGCTTGTGTTCGCAGATGAAAATACCAGGGAAGCCCGCGCCACAAGCGACGCTCACGAAAGCCTGAAAGAGAAGCATGCCGGATAATGGCGTGCTGTCATGTGGAGGATGGCCGCCCGCAGGGGCGGCTGCCCTTCGGCCACACCAGGTTGAACCGCACTTTTTTGCCCTGCTAAATTCTTTGAAAGGCTTGGAAACGTCGGCGGTGGCGCGTGAAAGCCCTGCTCCCTGCCACATGCCTGCATCTGCGCGCACGTGGATTCATGCCATCGTCGAATGAGGCTTTCTTCCGTCGCGACAGTAAGGATTCCTGGTTGCGATATCGGCAGGCACAGTGTATGTTGCCAAAAGCTCTATGGCGCTCCACGCAAAAACGTTCAGCGCATGAAGCGGCGTGCTGTCTTTCGCATAGAATACCGCACAGTGCGCCGCTGCTCCCCCCTCCGCAGGACAGCCCCCCCCAACAGTTCAAATCGCTCTGCGGGCACCGCTCAAGCTTTGTTTACGCCTTTGCGGCAGACGCCTGCCAGCACGGTCGTCAAGCACATTCACAATGAATGCCCCAACCGACGGCATACACGTATTACTCTTCTTCACTGCACAGGAACGCTTGCATATTTTTCAAAAAAACGTACTCTCCAACAAGCAGACTGGTATGCCTGCCGCAAATGCGCGCCACACGGTGCTGCTGCGGCAAATTCCTTTTGGGATTACGGCATGCTGCTGAAATTTTTCGCGGTGGTGAACCCGCCCCGCAGCCAAAGGACTTTCATGACCAAAGACCAAGAAACCCCAGTGACAGAGACCCAAAATTCAGGCGAACCGAGCCCGAAGCCTTCCAAACCCAAGACCCGCGCCTCTGCCCGCGGAAAGACGGCTACTGCCCCTGGAACAGTCGCCAAAACGGCAGAAAAAACCGCGCCCCCTTCCCCCGCTTCCAAGACTTCTCCCAAGGCTTCTCCTTCCTCCGCCAGCGCGGATTCCGCGCCAAAAGCCGCCAGGCCCAAGACTGCCAGAAACACGACGGGCAAATCCGCCTCGGCCAAAAAAAGCTCCGGCACGGCAGACGCCCCCAAGGCTGGCACGCCTGACAACGCGCCCGCAAAATCTGGCACTGCGCCTGCGGTAAAGGCTGCATCTGAAAAGACAGCCCGGCCTGCCGCGACCACGGCGCAGACGCCTGCGGAAAAGAGTGTGGAAAAAGCGCCAGCCGCCACTGCTGCTGCCGCTCCCTCCACGCCCAGCGGCGACAAAAAGTCCGCCGCAAAATCCAGAACCGCCCGAGGCAGGCAGACAGCTGCCAGGACTGGCAAGGACGACGTTACCGCTGCCAAGGCAGAGGGCAAGGCCGCTCCAGCGACAGCCACGGCTAAAGACATGTCTGCCAACGAAAAAGGCACTGCCAGAAGCAGGGGCACAAAAACTGGAGCAGCCAGGGGCACGGCCCGATCGCATGCTGGCAAAAGCACGGCCGCCAAGCCGGATGCCGCCACAAGCGCCGCTGGCAAGCCTGCCGACGCCGCTCCGGGCGCGGGTGCGACATCTGAAGCCAGACCCAACGCAAAACCTGACGCAAAACCGGCCACCGCTGCCGGGGCCCGCCCTTCGGCCAGGGCCCGCGCCGCTGCGCCCCGCACAAAAACGTCGGCCCAGAGTCCTGCTCCAAAGGCCGCCGCACAGCCTGAAAAGAAAAATCTTCCGTCCTCCACCGCCGCTCCTCAGGCCAGGCCTGCCCCGGCCAGAACAGAAGCCGGTCAGCGCCAGCCGCAGACCGCGCACACTGGCAAACCCGCTGCCGAGGTCAAGGACGCCACGGTTTCCGTCACTGCGACGGTAACATCCACAGAAGTGCTGGCACTGGCTTCCGGCGAAAAGCTGGCCATTGCCAGCCGCGAATCGCTTGCCATTACGGCCTCCGAAACCCTGGCGCTGGAAGCTGTCACCGACACCCAGGATACTGAAGGACGCCCTGAAGGCTCCGATGACGCGCCGCGCCGCAAGAACAGGCGTGGACGCCGCGGGGGACGTGGCCGCAACCGCAGAAAAGAGCAGAATGGCGATAATGGCGAGATGCAGGCAAGCGATGGACTTGCTGCCGACGAGGTTTTTGACGACGCCCCGCAAAATGGTCAGAGCCAGGCCCTTGCCGAAACGGGCCAGGCCAGCGCCGCCACGCCTGCCGCCAGCCCTGACAAGAAAACCCCCGAACCGGCCAAGACTGCCAACAACCAGAAATCTGCTCCGGCAGCGCCTACGGCCAAGGGTAAGGGAAAATCCGAATCAAGCTCCGGCAGACGCCGCATGTTCATCAGCGTTTTGCCAGGCGAGCAGGTTGAGGTGGCCCTGACCGAAGACGGACAGTTGCTTGAATATTACCTGGACATGCTGCATCAGCGCAAAATCAAGGGCAATATTTACAAGGGCGTCATCCACAACATAGACACCAATCTTCAGGCCGCTTTTGTGAGCTACGGCGCAGGCAAAAACGGCTTCCTGCAGATTGACGAAATCCATCCCGAATACTGGCTGACGCATCACGAGCCAGCCAAGGGCAAAAAATTTCCGCCCATCCAGAAAGTTCTCAAGGCCGGACAGGAAGTGCTTGTTCAGGTTGTGAAGGAGCCTACGGGCAGCAAGGGCGCGTTTTTGACCACGTGGCTCTCGCTGGCCGGACGTTTTCTTGTGCTCACCCCCGGACAGGAACAGATCGGCGTTTCGCGCAAAGTGGACGATGATGAAGAACGGAGCCGCCTGCGCGAAATGATGAACGGCATTGACCCCGGCCCGGGGCTGGGAGTCATCGTGCGGACGGTCAGCGCGGGAACCACCAAAACGACCCTCAAGACCGACCTGCAATATCTGAAGCGCGTCTGGCGCGACATTCGCAAAAAAGCCACCGAGGTCACGGCCCCTGCCCTTATCTATCAGGAGCCAGGCCTGTCGGAACGCGCCGTTCGCGACTATCTGACAGAAGACGTGGGCGAAATATGGGTGGACAACGAGGATGTGGCCCAGAGCATCCGCGAAACCGTCAACCTGCTCTTCCCCCGCAAGAGTGATCTCGTGCGGCTGCACAATGACGTGCGCACCTCCATGTGGGAACGGTTCAACCTGCGCCGCCAGCTTGACCAGATTTATACCCGCGAAGTGCTGCTGCCCTCTGGCGGCCGGCTGGTCTTTGACCAGACCGAAGCCCTCATGGCCATTGACATCAACTCTGGCAAAATATCCGGCAAGGGCAACTTCGAGGCCATGGCCCATAAAACCAATATGGAAGCCGCCGAAGCCATTGCCCGTCACCTCAAGCTGCGCGACATTGGCGGACAGGTGGTCATCGACTTCATTGAAATGCGTGATAAAAAGCACGTCATTGAAGTGGAAAAAACCCTGCGCAACATCATGAAAAATGACCGCGCGCGGCATGATGTGGGGCGCATGAGCTCTTTTGGCCTTCTCGAACTCGTGCGTCAGCGTACCGGATCATCGGCCCTGGCCATCACCATGGAACCCTGCCCCTCCTGCGGCGGCACGGGCCAGCGCCGCAACATCGAGTGGCAGGCCCTCCAGGCCCTGCGGGAAATGCACCGCATGCTGCGCGCTGAAAACAAAGAAAAGTGCGTCTATAACGCCTCGCCCGAGCTGGCTCTGTATCTGCTCAACCACAAGCGCGACAGTCTGCGTGAAATGGAACAAAGCTACAGCAAATGTCTGGAAATATCCGTTCGTCCGTAATGGGCGGGCAAGGCACAGCCTCCGGGAAGCCCGGCTTCCCGGAGGCTGCCGCAGCCATATCCGCAAATCCAGTGCCCACTGACCTCTCCGGCCCGCAATCCTCCCCCGCCGCTACGCCCCGTGCGCGCAACCTGCTGCTGCACGTCTGCTGTGGCCCTTGCGCCGTCATGCCCATCACGCGGCTGCTGGATGAGGGTTTTGCAGTCACAGCCTGGTATATGAACCCCAACATACACCCGCTCTCCGAATATCTGCGCCGGAGGGACGCTGCGGGCGAATGCGCCGAAAGGATGGGCATTCCCATTCTTTATGACGATGCCAGCTGGAACGTCACCACATGGTTGCGGGCAGTGGCGGGCCGCGATGTCGCGCCCCAACGCTGCGCATACTGTTGCTCAAGCCGCATTGAGGCTGCCTTTGCCGCCGCCAGCCAGCTTGGCTTCGCCTTTGTGAGCAGCAGCCTGTTGTATTCACGCTATCAACCCCACGATGTCATCAGGCAGACAGGGGAACGCCTGTCCAGCCCGGACGGCGTGGGCCCCGACTTCGTGTACAGGGATTTTCGTGAAGACTGGCAGGAAGGCATCGACAGATCAAAGTCGATGGAACTGTACCGCCAGCCCTACTGTGGCTGTATTTATAGCGAAGCCGAGCGCTATGAAAAAAAGCTGGCACGCCTGATTTTAGCCCGATAAAAAAATTTTTGCATTTTTGACTTGACCTTACCCCGTATTTTCCGTAAACACTTCCTTGCCTGAACGATCCCCGATAGCTCAATTGGCAGAGCGGGTGACTGTTAATCACTAGGTTGGCGGTTCAAGTCCGTCTCGGGGAGCCAAAAGAAAACAAGCCCTTGCAGTTAATCGCTGTAAGGGCTTTTTTCGTTGGGCTACCACCGGGCTACCACCATTGAAAAATAAAAATATGAGTCTACGCCAACGCGAGCGTACGCCCGGTAACTCTCCCTTCCTCTTTTTGACACTTTAATCGCTGTCAGATGTGCCGCATACCCAGACCCGCCTTTAAACAATCTTCAAAAAATTTGAGGTCAACCTCACTTTTTTGCGTAAAAAAATGCAAGCTGTTCAAGCATGTTTTTTACAATGGATCCCCTATCTACACGCTTGCTTTTACCCCTACCATTCCAGATGTTAGCTGCAATAAATGGAATTTTATACTCTGCAGCTATCTCTTTAAAATCCTTTAGCCTCCGACTTACAAAAGTCGTATTATTATTTATATCTTTGCTATGATCCCACAATTTTTCATTTATCTTTCTCCACACAATCCCCTCAAGTGCCAACATATACGCCATAATTATCTTTAGATTATCTTCATTGTCCTTATGAATTTCCTTCAATTCTTTACAACGCTCTAACATGTACTGTTTTGGATCATCGGAGATAGATTTTTTCTCTATTTCATATTTGAAAACGTTACGAATCTCATTTTCATCAAACATAAGATTCTTTTGACCCTCCCCCCGAGAAGTATGCCATTGAAAAGTTAGTGTTCCTGACATAGGAGCACAAGAATGAAACGTAGCAGATTCACCGAAGAGCAAATTATTGGGATCTTGCGGCAGGCCGAGGCTGGAGTGCGCGTTGTCGATCTGTGCCGTCAGAATGGTATTTCGGATGCGACCTTTTACAAATGGCGCAGTAAATTCGGTGGGATGAACATCTCTGACGCAAAGCGGTTGCGCCAGTTGGAGGAAGATAACGCACGGCTGAAAAGACTTGTAGGCGAACAGGCACTTGATATTGTCGTCCTGAAGGATGTGATCTCAAAAAACTTTTGAAGCCCGCAGCTAATAGAGCAGCCGTGCAGCACATTCAGACTGCGCATGGCTACTCAGAGCGGCGGGCTTGCCGAGTGATTCAGTTTAACCGCTGTTCAGCCAGGCGATCACCATCTAAAGACCGTGATCTTCTTTTACGGACGCGGATGCTGGAACTGGCGGAAGATCGGCGGCGTTTCGGTTCTCCGCGCCTACATGAGTTGTTGCGCCGGGACCAAGCGGACAGAAAGGATTTACCAGGAAGAAAACCTTTCGTTGCGTACCCGCAAACGCGTGAAGCGTCCAAGCCATGCCCGTATTGTCCAGGCTGGCCCAGATGAACAATGGGCGATGGATTTTGTAAGCGACTCCCTTATGGGAGGGCGACGCATCCGAATTTTGACAATTGCTGATCTGTGGGATCGTTCAAGCCCGGTGCTCGAAGTGGATATGTCGTTGCCTGGAGCTCGAGTTGTGCGCGTCCTTGAAAAACTACGCCTCCAAGGAAGGTTACCGCAACGTATCAAGGTTGATAACGGTCCAGAATTTAGCGGTAAGGCCTTGGACGCTTGGGCTTTTGAGCATGGAGTACAGATAGAGTTCACTCGTCCGGGGAAGCCCACGGACAATGGGCACATTGAAAGCTTTAACGGAAAATTTCGGGATGAGTGCTTAAATCAGAACGTGTTTCTGTCCCTGCACGATGCCCGCAGAACAGTCGAAGCCTGGCGGCAGGATTACAACCAACGGCGACCGCACAGTTCCTTGGGCTGGCTGACACCGGAAGAATTTCGCGCAAAGAATATAACCTGCAACCCATTGGGAACCAGTAACTTACGAGTGGTATACGCAGTGGGGTAAGGTCATTGTCTGTACGCTTAGACATTCGTAGTGAGCGATATCGTGATGGCACACTTAGCCACAAGGATATGACCAGAATCATTGAAAATGTTAAACGCCAGACAGATTCACGCTTTAAAAATGGAAAAAACGATCCAGATCTCCACGTTGTCTGGGTATCAGAGAAAACGACCTCAGACGATAATCCACATTACCACCTCAACATCTTTGTAAATGGCAACGCCATACAAAATGGCTATTCCATCAAGGAAGCATTCAACCGGGCTGTAAAAAAGAAATTGGACGCAGACAATGACGGACTGGTCAACTTCTCCAGCAGCAATGGGAAAGTGGGCAAATTCATCGAAAGAAACTCCCCTGACGTTGATGCCCAGATGGATGACGTGGTGTATACCGCCAGCTATCTGGCCAAGGTTCGCACCAAAGAGTCCAATCCCAAAGGCTCACGGGTGTCCTCCTGCACACGCATATGAAAAATAGGCATCTTATGCGCTGTAGGCGTGACAACGTCAAATACGGAGCCTCAAGATGCCCTCATCGACCTTTCCCGACTCATATTCGGCTATAGACATCGACTTGGTCAGCCATACCAGCCAAGGCACAGCGTGTCACTACATCTGCAAAGCCACCCTCAAGACAGACACAGGACGCTCGGTCTCTGCCCTGGGTGAAGCAGACAGCCTCCAAGCAGCCAGTGACAGGCCACAGCCCAATGCCACACGACTACTCCAGAGGGGCATGTCTGATGCATAAACAAAAGCCTATCCCCGCCAGCACACGGTCCAGACTCCAGAGAGGCCACAGGACAAAGCCATGTTCAATTTTCTGGAAAATTGCATGGCGACTAGGACGACGGCGCGAAATATACCGCAGTTAACGTTCTGTGCCTGCTGAACCACGGCCTCTCTGAGACAGACAAAAAAACGCCTGACAATGCCGGACAGCCCCAAAGAAGGAACATGACCACTTTGAGGCTGTCCAATGCGCTGGCGCTTCGCATGCCAAGGCGTGTTGTTCAACCATGGTGCAACGCAGGCATAATTCGATAAATATCGATTAGTTTGGGTTCATAGCGACAAAAAGGGTGTCGTATGTGCCATCTCTCTCGGCCCAGCGGCGAGCGTAATCGCGTTCAAGCAGAATCTCACCGCGTGGGTGGTCGTGCTGCTCAAGCATGTGCATTACTTGCCTGATGTAGTCACTAAGTGGCATGGCTCGGGGATCGCCAGCTTGCTGGGCTCCCGTAAGCTCGGTCTGCACATAGGGCGGTGAGAGTTCCAAAATTTCCACCGGGATATGGCGCAACTGATGCCGCAATGCTGTAAGCCACGAGTGTACAAAGGCCTTGCTTGCGCAGTAGGTAGGAAAACTGGCAAGAGGCATAAATGCTAGGGCTGAGCCGGTCGCCATGATCGTCGAGTTTGGCTGCTTTTTAAGCAAAGGCAAAAACGCTGCCGTTGTGCGCACGACACCCAGAATGTTGGTGTTGATGATGGCTTCAGTATCGGTGCTGTCCCAGTGATCGGCGGTGACGTCCTCTGGCCGTGAAATACCTGCGTTGGCAATGAGAACGTTGAGATCGGGGAATCTTGTGTGCACATCGGCCTTGAGGCGGGCCAGAGAATACGGACAGCCCAGATCCAGAGGCAAGCCTACGATGCCGGGACATTTTGTCATAATTTCTTCAAGATTGGACCGACGCCTCCCGGCGACAATGACTTTGTTGCCACGATCGTAAAATGCTTCGGCCAATGCGCGGCCGATGCCACTAGTGCCGCCGGTGATCAGGATGGTGTTTTCGGTTGTCTGCATGGTTGTTGCCTTTTCATTGCACAGGTTAAAGAAAAGGCTACGGTTACCCCATGATCTTCTGCCGCAAGTTTTTTGCAGAGATGTGAGTGGTCAAACCTCGGCGAGTATCCAGAAAATACAGCCAAGAAGACGTGAGGCATTACCGTAGCGCCTATGTTCCAAGTTCCCTCTGCTGAGGCCCACTCGGAATTGGGCGCGTTGGATAACGATAACGCCTGCGACAAAACTATTATTTGCATAATTATAATAGTATCGCCACATGCAATTGTCAATTCGTTGTGACTAGAGGTTTAATATTATTTCAAAGTTAAATTTGCGTTGATTGGGCTGCCACTTGCCGCAGTGCATGACCTCAAAATTTTTATATAAGTATAGAACATGTCTGACATTGCATCTGCACAAGAATTTATTTTTCTCTTTGTTCTCATAGTCAGTGAAAAGCTATTGCCCACGGAGCTGAGTGTTGTAAATATAAGCCCATCAGCCATCTTTCGGGATATTGGGCTCACCCCTGGCAGTTCTTCCGCCATAAAAATGTCGACCACATGGTCACCTTCGGCACGCTCCTTACATGCCTCTGGGCTGTCGAAGTAGAGCGTGGCGGCATCGTTGAGAGCACTACGAACATCAGCTTCTTCACATTCAGAGAGAAACATGCACGAGCGTGCGCTGGCGCTCCAGAGGCGGTGCGCTGGCGTCTTTCAATATGCTTTGCATCATCCTGGTCGTCTGTATCCACTCATCCACCTGCAGGCGAAAAAGAATCGACACCTTATTGGGAAAGTACTGATATATGGGAGCCAACGCTGCTCCCAGCTTTTTCAGCAACACGCGCTATGGTAAACCGGGCGATGTCTTCTTCGGCCAGAACAAGAGTTGCTGCTTGCAGTATAGCAGCAACCAACTTGACCGTGTTTGTTGTTTTTTTTGCGCGAGACTATCTGGGGATGGCGATGAGTGCTCATGAAGAGGTGACAATGTGATGTTTAGTGTACTCCGAGAAATTTCAATATGCTACCATCATTAATTATTTCCATATTAAGGTGTGTTCGCCAAACCAAAATTTTGTGTCAAGGCCTTATTTTTCGCCTTCGTTTTGCAATGGTATAATATTCTTTCTGGCTCTCTCTTGAATTTTGTAACAGTGGCTCATATCTACAGCACTTACCCCAGTGGCATTTAAGCAGCCGCACGGATGCGACCATGCCGCCGAGAAGCTGTTAGGGGTCTGAAGTCCGGACAAATCACTAACGAGGCTTCCTCTAGTGAACTAGATCCCATAGTCCTCTTCACTCCTTGCCCAGGTTGATGTGGGTGCTGGCCTCGTTTGCCATCGTCTCAGCAAATTCTTTACGGTAGTATAGTGAGCAAAGCGCTTCCGCATCACGGCCCTGTCGCTCAGCAAACTCATTGGCAACAAAGTTCTTTGTCAGAAGCAGTCTGATTGGCGCTACGTGGGGTAAAATCGTTCATAATCGCCTCAAACGTGCCATAATAGTTGATTTTTTTTCGAATATACGCCACGGAAGAAGCCCGCGTGTACCCAATTTTGAATCCTACCCATACGCGCTCAGCGGGGCCTTTGCGCAAGGCGTCTTCGTTTGAGAGTGTTTTGGCTGGAATAAGCCCCCCCGTGGCCTTTGACAGCACGGCTCTTGAGACCACAGGCGATGGTTCTTGTTCAAGGATCTAAAGAATGCCTCGGAGCCCATGCTCTGGCGGATCAAGTTGTCTGAGCGATCAAAATTACGTTGCCAGTATTGTTGCATGTGCCCTACTGCATGTCGGGCTGATAAAGGCAAGTGTGGGAATACACATTATGGCGAATAGAATTATCTAGTTACGATTAAAAAATAAGAACATGCAAGTTTATGCGTTTTTAAACTTGGCAGCATAAGAAAAGGCGAGATATCCCACAACGACGACAAACAAGATCGGCAGATCCTGACTCTCGTAAAGTTTCACCCATTGAAGACGTTGCGGGACTTCTTTTTCCATTAAGAGAAAAGTATCGGCAACTTGAAATGATACCTATGAATCATAACACATAACTCCCGTCATGAAGCTCGCTCAGACGTCATAGACGTCTATTTGTAATCACTCCTAAAAATGAGAGGATTACCAGTTTGAAAGAGGCTATTAATTTTGACGCCTCTCATATCGATATCTTGCTTCGCGAAAATTGTCAGATGATGTAATAATCCAATGCCATAGGGGAAGGATATGGATAAGCATTTCTTTGCCCATGCTTGTAATCTCGTAAACAACTATGGGAGGCTTCTTGTGGTAATCGTATCTGGAAATAAGACCGTCTCGCTCCAATTGTCGTAGAGTACGCGTCAGCATTCTCTGTGTAATTTTTTCGCAAAAATAACGACGGATTTCTCCATGACGCAAAGCCCCATCAGTTCCCAGGGCGTGTAGCACACCCAATGACCATCGGTTCCCCGCATGTGTAAGTATCTCTCGCTTCAGGCCATCGTCGTCCTCGCTTAGCCCGTCACACAATTTTTTTGAAAGTTTCAACGTTGCGTCCCAGTCACCCATGTCGCCTCCCGAATAAATCTTGGTTTGCTTATCTACAATCATTTTTAGGCCTATATCCTTTCCTAGCTGCCGCAGGTTGTTGGTGTCAGTAACATTCTTCCGCAAATTTCCTGCTCCATTTGTAAATGGCCATCCTCGAGATTCTATTTGGGTGACTCAGGCCTGCAATGAAAACTCCGGCCTTGGCCTGCCCCAGCATCCCGACAATCTGTTCATTGTTAAGTCTGCCCTTCTATCTTTGTGCTTCTATTCCAGGAATATCAAATTTTCAATGGCGCACCTTTTTGGAGGCACAGTATCATTAATGTGCCTAGTTGCGGTTAAAATTTTTTTTATGTTAATTAAGTGCAAAATTAAGGGAGGAGCATATGACGTGTTTACCAGAACAATCCACAAATACGGTTCTTGTGCTTGGGGCTGGTCAGCTCGGCATGCCAGTATTGCGTGCTATGAGCAAAAAAACGCACCAAAATCCGTCTACAAAAATCAGCGTATTACTCAAAACAGATGCTATTCGCGCTGCCTCTGGTCCGCGAAAAGCGCGGCTTGATGAAATGCAAGCGCTAGGAATTTCTGTCATAGAAGGGGATTTGCAGCGGCAGAATATTGATGAATTGAGCACCCTATTTCGGCCATTTGATGCTGTAATCAACTGTAGCGGTTTTGTCGGTGGACCAGGAACGCAAATTAAAATCACCACGGCGGTACTTAATGCAGGCGTAAAACGCTATTTTCCTTGGCAATTTGGCGTTGATTACGACATCGTTGGGAAAGGAAGCGGACAACAGGTATGGGATGAACAACTTGATGTGCGCCACATTTTGCGTGGGCAATGCAAGACTGATTGGACTATTATTTCCACTGGTATTTTTACTAGTTATCTGTTTGAACCCAGTTTTGGTGTTGTTGATATAAAAAATCACACTGTATATGGACTCGGCGACTGGCAATATGCTGTGACTCTGACCACCCCAGAAGATGTTGGCTTACTAACGGCTGAAATATTTTTTTATCAGCCAGAAATTCGCAATAGAATTATATATATTGCTGGAGATACCTTGAAATACAGCGAGGTAGCAGAGTTGATGGATAATCACTGGGGAGGGAGGGTTAAGAGAAAGCTGCTGACCAAAGAAATGCTGCTTGATTGCGTAAGCAAGTTTCCCAATGACATGGCTGCAAAATATCGACTTGCTTTCGCGCGTCCTGATGGTGTGGCATGGAGTATGGCAAAGACTTTTAACTTTCAGCAGGGAATAAAAACCACAACAGCCTCACAATGGCTTGCAATTCATGAAAATATTTTCGTCTGATGGCGTGAGTGCCTAGATGTAATTCCCCATAGAGTATTCATCCACCCAAATCGGCAAAGCTGGAGTTACCAGATAACAGCAAAACGAATGCATGCAACAACTTGCCCAATCAGATCCTCGAAGAGTTCACCGATGAAGACGGCATGAGAGTGTTTCAGAAACTTGGCATTCTGAATCTTGAGTCCAATCTGAAACATATGGCCGGCCGGTTTACACGAACCGGTCGGCCTTTTGTCGACATGCCATTACCGAAAACTTTCGCTATTTTTTACCTTGTGGAGTCGAAGCAAAAAAATCTTTGGAATCTTCAGGAGACTCCGTCCTGTCGGTTTTGGTATATTGCCTGATTTTTGAAGTGATTGTGATCGTATAGCTTTCAAACAGGGCATCGTGCCCCTGCCGCTGACTCATCCGGTGGTTCATGCCGTTCCGCCACTTTTCCACCGCCTGCTCGCTTTCCCAAACTGACAAACTGAGCAACTTTCCTTCATGGGTCAGGCTGGAAAAGCGTTCCGCTCGGATAAAGCCGTCCGTTTGAATAAGTTCCTTTTTCAGCCCCTCAGCCAACGAAAGGTACTCTTTCATGCCTTCTTTTTTTACCGTCACTTCAAACAAAACGAGTATCATGGCGTCCTTCTCCTCAGTTTGCTTATTCACGGTTATTACGAATACCTTTTGGTATACTTATCGGCGCGGTGTTTTCTCTTCCATTCGGCGTGTTCCACCAGCATGCATCTGGCACATGGCCGGTAGAGGGCATCGCCTACCAGCAGGTGACGGCTCAGGATGGACGTCCCTGTATTGCCACCGACAACACACAGCCCAAGAAGGAACTGCTCACAGGCGCGGGCTTTCGCTGGAATGCGCAACGCAAACTGTGGTGGAAATATATCCATGCCGCAGAGTAAACCGAGCCATAAAAAATACAATGCGTGAGAGATCTGCCTGATGGCGGCCCTCTTACTTTTATAGGGATGCAATCATGATAAACACCGACCGCACGGAAGGCTTGCGGGCATTAATCCGTCAGGGGCTGCAGGCCGTCTCGCAACAAAACACCACCGCACGTCTGGAGACCGCGCCGCCTATGTGGGCATGAGCGACATCGCCAACACGGGGAGTGCCCTCGTGCTGCTCTGGCCCGCAAGGTGCTGCCCACTGCTGACAGCCTGGAGCGTCTTTTGGTTTTGCAACGGGGCCATTGGTTTGGAGCTGGCGTCGCTGGGCCTGCATGTCTTGCCCCAGCTTGAAATTAACTGGCAACATCAGGGTGTGCCCATCAAGGCCCATCTGAACTTCGTGCGGATCTGGGGTGCGCCCGTCAACGCTATTCGAATTCTGGAAGTAAAAAGTACGGACAAGCTGTCCGACACGCCGCACGATTCTCATCTGTTGCAACTACACGGAAAAATCGGCCTGCTGGCCCAAGCCTGGGACAAGCCAGCCTTCAGCTCGCTGACCTTGACGCCGGGCAGGTTTTCAGTGGCAAGCCCTCTGGCACCATGGTCAGGGGCTATGCCGCACCTTCGGCCTACAGCCCGGCCATTGACCATGGCTACATCTTTCATGAATCCAGCCGGGACATCGTAGTTTGGTTTGTCAGCCCCCAAGGGGCTGACAAACCGCTCTATGTATTTGGCCCCACGGGCTGCGGCAAAACAAGTTGCAGCAAGCAACTGGCGGCCCGTCTCAATTATAGTCCTGCCCAGCAAGACGTTTCCGTCAACGATTCAGACAAGTCCTGCGGGTAACGGCTGAAGCTGTGCTTGCGCCTCTGCGTCTGCTCAGGCAGACGCAGAGGCCAGAGCAATTTCAAAATGAAATTGCTCTAATCGTAAAAAAGCACAGAAAGGAAAAACAGGTGGGAGGCAGCTTTTCAAACGGAAGAAAGGAGTGGCAATACGAGAGCTGAACGTCTGTGTGAAGATTCCGGCGCGGGGGTACCGAATGACTGCAATATACTGTCATAACTAAATTTATTTGTTCCGATGCAACGACCCGTGAGTGACAAAGCGGCGCCGATTCTCGCGCAGATATTCAGTTGCCCACCGGGTCAATCCAGTCATGACCGTCCACGCCTCTTCTACTGACGAAAAACCTGAGCAATGTCGTCAGGCCAGTCCTTCAATGCCATCACTGACTGATTACTAAATAAAAATTTTCATTGTATAATCAGCATGTTACCTATTTATAACTGCACGCCCGCCAACGCGGAATCTGATGCGAATTTCTAATGTGAATAATTCGTCGTATTGTGCATCTCCAATAAACGTGAGCGGAATTCGCTTGCCGCCAAAGCGCGACCCGGAGTTGGACGCCACATGACCACGACACTGAGCGCTGCCCGCATTGCGCCGCTGTGTAACCGCCTGCTCGAACAGGCCGACCAGGGCAGCGGCCCCAGTGATTGCTGGCTCACCCGAAGAGTATGGACTGCTGTGCAGTGAAACTGAACAGTGTGCGCTTTGCGAACGCACGAACGGGTTGTGGCCGCCCGTTTCGCGCAATCCCGGCATGCCGCCACACCGCCTGACACGCAGCGTGCGTGCGCGGCATACCGCAAGGGCAGGCACTTATTCTGGAATTTCCGGGGAAAATCTGGCGGCCGTCCTGCGCTCCATAGAAAACGGCCACCCGAGAATGCCCTTCGACGATGCCATCGAGCTGTTTGTCCGGCTGGGCCGAACCCCTCTCCAAAGGAGATTTTGCAATGTATAGTTTTTTTAAAAATGCCAGGACAGCCATCGTGTGCGTAAGCGCTCTGGCAGTCATTCTGGCTGGGCTGTGCGCATGGCGCGCTGTTCATAAGGTCAGTGCCGCGCCTGCGACCAGGCCGCCAGCACTGGTGTCCGTCGTGCGTGCAGAGCCGCGCACCATTGCTGGCGAGTTGCAGGCGGTCGGCAGCCTGCAGGCGGTGCGTGAGGTTTTGCTCGCTCCCGACACCTCCGGTCGTGTCACTGCCATCAACTTTTCGGCCGGGCAGGTCGTAAAAGAAGGTTCCACTCTGGTTCAGTTGTATGACGCCCCCGAGCAGGCGGAGCGAAGCGCCGCAGCGGCAAAAGCGGAATTTGCGCAATTGCAGTTGCAGCGCTCCCGAAAACTTGCCCCAAGCGGGGCCGAGCCACGCGAACTGCTGGAGCAGCGCAAGGCGGAAGCCGCCCAGACGATGGCCGCAGTCCGACAGCTGGATGCGCGCATCCAGCAAAAACATATCCGTTCGCCGTTTTCCGGGCAGCTTGGCATCCGCCGCGTCAATGTGGGCCAATACCTCAATGCTGGCGATGTCATAGCCACATTGACGCAGCTTGACCCCCTGTACGTCAACTTTAGCTTGCCGCAACAGGAGCTTCCCAAGCTGGCGCTGGGCACTCAGGTGCTGGTGACGGTGGATGCCGTGCCAGATCAGGTATTTGAGGCCAGAGTCAATGCCATTGACCCGCACATAGACGAGGAAACGCGCAATATTGCCGTTCAGGCCACACTGTCCAACACCGGTAGCGTCTTGAAGTCCGGCATGTACGCCACAGTCAGACTCACCCTGCCGACAGCGGCCAACGCCATTGTGCTGCCGCTGACGGCAATCCAGACATCCGCCTCGGGCGACAGCATCCTGCTTGTGAAGGATGTTGACGCCCAGGGCGTCGGCAAGACGGTGGCAACTCCGGTCATTACGGGCCGCAGGCTTGGTGAAGAGGTGCTGGTGACGCAGGGCGTGGAAGTTGACGACCTCGTTATTGTTGCTGGTCAAAACCGCTTACAGCCCGGCGGGAGGGTAAGAGTCAACCAGGACTCGTCTGCGAGCGCCATGGCTAAAACAGTGGGCGCCCTGGCCGACCCCACTTCAGCAGCAAAGGCTCAGTGAGGAAACGGCCATGAATTTCACCGATATTTTTATCCGGCGGCCAATCCTGGCCCTGGTTGTGAGCCTGCTCATCTTGCTGGCAGGCATGGCCTCGGTCTTTTCCCTGCCGGTGCGGCAGTATCCCTACCTTGAAAATGCCACCATCAATATCAGCACATCCTTGCCGGGCGCTACCCAGGAGGTCATGCAAGGCTTTGTCACCACACCCATCGCACAGTCCATCGCCACGGCCAGCGGCATTGAATACCTGAGTTCAACAACAACGCAGGGCCGCAGCGAAATTAAGGCGCGTCTTATTCTCAACGCCAATGCAGACCGGGCCATGACCGAAATATTGGCCAAGGTGCAGCAGGTCAAGTACAAGCTCCCGGCAGGAGTTACCGACCCCATCATCAGCAAGTCCACCGAGGGCGGCACTGCCGTGCAGTATGTGGCTTTTTTCAGCGATACCCTGACGATACCGCAGGTTACGGACTTTGTGAGCCGCGTCGCCCAGCCGCTGTTTGCAGGGATACCCGGCGTGGGTTCCGTTGACATCAACGGCGGTCAGACGCTGGCCCTGCGCATCTGGATCGACCCGCTCAAGCTGGCGGCCCGCAAGCTGTCGGCAGGCGAGATAGCGGCAGCCCTGCGCGCCAACAACGTGCAGGCCGCGCCCGGCCAGCTCAAAAGCTCGATGACCATCACCAACATCAGCGCCGCGACCGACCTGCGCAACGTGGAGGACTTCCGCCAGATGGTGATCAAGTCCAGCCCCGCTGGCGGGGTCGTGCGGCTGGCCGATGTGGCCACAGTGGAAATCGGCGGCCAGAACTATAACAACGCCTCGTTCGCCTCTGGCGTTCCGGCGGTGTTCACGGCGATTTTTCCCACGCCGGACGGCAACCCCCTGGACATAGCCAAAAAGGCGCAGGAGCTTGTGCCGGACATACGGGCCGTGGCGCCGCCCGGGTTGACGGTCATGCCGAACTACGACGTCGCCAAGTTCATCAATGCGTCCATCGCTGAGGTGGAACACGCCCTGGCCGAGTCCATTGTGATTGTTATTGCCGTAATTTTCCTGTTTCTCGGAACCTTCCGCGCGGTCATCATACCTGTGGTCACCATTCCGCTTTCGCTGGTTGGCACCGCAGGCCTTATGCTGGCCTTTGGCTTTTCGATCAATTTGCTGACATTGCTGGCAATGGTGCTGGCCATCGGGCTGGTCGTGGACGACGCCATCGTGGTTGTGGAGAACATCCACCGCCATATAGAGGAAGGCGCATCGCCCGCACGCGCGGCCCTGCTTGGCGCACGCGAAATTGTCGGCCCGGTCATCGCCATGACCATCACGCTGGCGGCGGTATATGCGCCCATCGGCCTGATGGGCGGCTTGACCGGGGCATTGTTCAAGGAGTTTGCCTTTACTCTGGCTGGCTCGGTCATCGTCTCCGGCGTGGTCGCATTGACGCTGTCGCCGGTGATGAGCTCCATGCTGCTCAACTCCAGACAGGGCGAAACCAGACTGGCCAGACTCATCGAGCAGTACATGACGCAGCTGACGGCAAGCTACCAGCGACTGCTGGCACGCACGCTGGCCGCGCGGCGACTGGTGCTGCTGGTGGGCGTGGCCGTGCTGGGGACCATTGCGGTGCTGTTTATGGGCATACGCCACGAGCTCGCGCCTGCCGAAGACCAGGGCATAGTTGTCGTTATCGCCAAGGCTCCGCAGTATGCGGGCGTGGGCTATACCACCAAGTACGCAAAAATGGTCGAGAAGATATTTGAGTCCCTGCCAGAATTCGACAGCAGTTTCATGCACATCGGAGGGACAGGGCGCGGCCAGAACCAGATGCTCTCCGGGGCGATTCTTAAAAATTGGTCTGAGCGCTCCCGTTCGTCCATTGCGATTCAGGGGCAGGTTCAGGCCATGGGCGCGAGCATTGATGGTGAAACCATCACAGCGGTACAGGTGCCGCCGCTTCCCGGTTCCAGCGGTGGGCTGCCCGTGCAGATGGTGCTGCGCTCGCCCGATGATTTCTCCACGCTGTTTGAGACGGCCGAACAAATCAAGAGCGCCGCATACAAAAGCGGGCTGTTTCTCTACGTGCAAAATGACCTGGCCTTCGACAGCCCGCAGGCCCACATCGCCATTGACAGCAGCAAGGCGCATGAAATGGGCGTGACCATGCAGGCCATTGCCGACACCCTGGCGGTGTTGGTGGGCGAAAACTACGTCAACCGCTTCAATTTTTACGACCGTTCTTACGACGTCATTCCCCAGGTCAAGGACAATGACCGCATGACGCCGGACGACCTGGGGCGTTTTTACGTCAAGACACGTTCCGGCTCTCTTGTGCCGTTGTCCACAGTGGTGACTGTGCACACAGGTCCGCAGGCCAACGGTCTGACCCAGTTTGGCCAGATGAACTCGGCCACCCTGGAAATGATGCCGCGCCCCGGCGTCAGCATGGGCGAGGCGGTGGCCTTTTTGCAATCCCAACCCTTGCCCCCCGGTACGGGCGTCGACTGGCTCAGCGACAGCCGCCAGTTTGTGCAGGAAGGCAATCAGTTGCTGCTCTCCTTTGGCTTTGCGCTTGTCGTCATCTTTCTGGTGCTGGCGGCGCAGTTTGAAAGCCTGCGCGACCCCCTGGTAATTCTTGTAACTGTACCGCTGGCGGTATGCGGCGCGCTGGTGCCGCTTTGGCTTGGCTACGCCACCCTGAACATCTATACGCAGATAGGACTTGTCACGCTGATCGGCCTGATCTCCAAGCACGGCATCCTGATGGTCACGTTTGCCAACCATATTCAGCAACAGGAAAACCTGAGCAGGATCGAAGCCATCGAAAAGGCGGCCGCAGTCCGCATGCGCCCGGTGCTGATGACCACGGCAGCCATGGTCGCTGGCCTGCTGCCGCTGGTGTTCGCTGACGGCGCTGGCTCTGCCAGCCGGTTTTCCATTGGTATTGTGGTTGTGATGGGCATGCTGGTCGGCACCATGTTTACGCTCTTTGTTTTGCCGACCATCTACAGCTTTATAGCCAAAGATCACCGTGAATCCGCAAAAAGCGCTCGCCAGCGTGAATTTTCATCAACGGAGGTGTACCGTGCGTCTTAAAAACACAGTGCGGCCCATGATTCTGCTTTTATTTTTGACAACTGCGGGCTGCGCCAGCGGTCCGGACTATCACGCACCCAAGCTGCCAGACACCGCCATGGGACCATTTGTCAGCCAGTCGCCGCAAGTGGCTGCCGCTGCTCCGCCTGAAGACTGGTGGCGGCTGTATGACGATCCGGCGCTCGATGCCGTCGTGCATGAGGCTCTGGCGGCCAATACCGATCTTCGCATTGCCCTGGCAAACCTCGATCGGGCTCGGGCCATCAGCGGCGAGGCACGCGGGCAGATGCTGCCCTCGACCACGCTGGTTGGGGGCGTCAAACGCAGCCGCGACCAGACGACGTGGAGCGGCGAGGGGCAAGCGCCTGTGCAGTGGAACTATGTTGGGGGGCTGGACGTCGCCTATGAGCTGGACCTCTTCGGGCGCGTGCGCCGCGACATGGAAGCGGCCCGCAGCGATGCCGAGGCCACCGACGCCGCGTATGACGCGGCCAGGGTGCTGGTTGTGGCCGAGACGACGCGTGCTTACATGGACGCCTGCGCCAATGGGGCGTCCCTTGAAGTGGCGCGTTCCTCCACCGAACTTGCGCGGCAGTCTCTGGACATCGTCTCACATCAGGAGCGTCTCGGCTCCGCATCGCGCTTTGACGTGGAGCGGTCAAGCGGCGCACTGGCCCGGGCAGAAGCGGCCATGCCCCGGCTTCAGGCCCAAAAGGACGCAGCCGTGTTCGAGCTGGCCGCCCTGATGGGCCGCACTCCCGCACAGGCTCCTGAGGCCGCGCGTATTTGCAGCAAAATCCCAAAAATGAGCGGCGCAATCCCTGTGGGAGACGGCACTGCCATGCTGCGCAGGCGTCCCGACATACGCCAGGCCGAGCGCACGCTCGCTGCGGACACGGCTCGCATCGGGGTTGCCGTTGCCGACCTCTATCCCCGCGTCACGCTTGGCGGTTCGCTCAGCTATTTGCGCAACGATTATCTGAAAGACGATCATACATGGTCGTTTTCTTTCGGGCCGCTGATTACCTGGTCATTCCCCAACATTACCAAGGCACGCAGCCGCATTGCCCAGAGCAAGGCGCAAAGCGCGGCGTCGCTTGCGCGGTTCGATGGCGTGGTGCTGACTGCGCTCAAGGAATCGGAACAATCCCTGAGCAGATATGCGGGGACCGTCAACCAGCGCAACGCCCTGGCCGAAGCGCAAGCGCATGCCGAAAACGCCTTTCATATGGCCGAGCAGCGCTATCGGGCCGGGTCCATAAGTTACCTGGACGTACTCGTGGCTCAGGACACCCTTGTCAACGCGCGATTGCAGGTGGCGCTGGCAGACCAGCAGGTCGGCACGGCGCGGGTTGATGTTTTCAAAGCCCTGGGCGGCGGCTGGCAAGAGCATTCTGCCGAGTAACGGTGCAGCTTGAAGCACAGTGAACCCTGTGGGGCAAACCTTCGGATGGCTTGCGCCAACGCAACAGCGCCAAAAACGCTGCGAGTCCGTATCCCACAGCCAACTGTATCGGCGGTGCTGCCGCTCCCCGGCGCGGGCGGGCAAAAACGCCTGGTTGTACCGGGCAGACCCGAAGTGGGCGTTCGTCTTCTTGGGGTTTGCCCGATGCGGCCGGGCATTTTCACATGGATCGGCAACCGGCATGACCACGACACCGGAATCCAGGCGTCATCAGCAGTCAGGTTGCCGTTTTGATCTGTCATTATGGCTGGTGCCGTTTGATTACGCAGGGCAGGGAATGACCGCGTACTGAAATCGGGGCAGCCGTACCGTGCGGCCCCGCTTACAGGGGTGAATGCCCTTCAATGCTTTTCAGGTAGGCGCAAAACATATCTGCCGTTGCGTCCGCATACGCGGTGATTTCCGCTTTTGTCCGCTTGGCCAGTGAAAAGCTGTTGCCTATGGATTTGAGCGTTGCAAATATGAGATCCCCAGCAAGCTTTCGGGCTGCCAGGGGCGCTCCAGGCAGTGCCCCCTCCATAAAGGTATCAATCATCTCGCTGCCTTCTGTACGCGCCATGCGCGCTTCAGGACTGTCCCGATACAGGGGGGCCGCATCATTGAGCGCACTGCGGATCTCCGCTTCCTCGCATTCAGACTGTAAAAAGGCGTGCACGAGCGTGCGCAGGCGCTCCAGAGGCGGTGCGCTGGCGTCTTTCAATATGCTTTGCATCATCCTGGTCGTCTGTATCCACTCATCCACCTGCAGGCGAAAAAGAATCGACACCTTATTGGGAAAGTACTGATATATGGAGCCAACGCTGACCCCAGCCTTTTCCGCAACGCGCGCCGTGGTAAACCGGGTTACGCCCTCCTCGGCCAGAACCAGAGCCGCCGCTTGCAGAATGGCTAAAACCAGTTCTGCTGATCGTGTCTGCTGGGGTTTTTTGCGCGAGGCGATCTGAGGGTGTCTGTCAATATTCATGTTGGTGTGCCGTGTTGATATTGTGAATGAAATGCCCTTACTGGCAGCGCCACATAATGCGATTAATTGTTCGCATATTAACCATGCGTGCGTCAAGCTGGACAAAAGTGTAACCCGCGCTCCCTTGGTCTGGGCTGTCAAAAGCCGTTGCCTGTATGGGCGCTTTGCGCAAATGCGCCCTGGTATTCTTTAACAATTTCGTCCGTAAAGAGCCAAAAGCTGAAAGCAGGCCTGACAAAATAAGAGACACTTACAGCTAACGCTGTAAGTGTCTTAGTAATTTGGCGTCACCAACTGGATTTGTGACCTTACCCCACTGCGTATACCATTTGTAAGTTAGTGGCTCCCAATGGGTTGCAGCTTATATTTTTTACGCGGAACTCTTCCGGTGTCAGCCAGCCCAAGAAACTGTGCGGTCGCCGTTGGTTGTAATCCTGCCGCCAGGCTTCGACTGTTCTGCGGGCATCGTGCAGGGACAGAAACACGTTCTGATTTAAGCATTCATCCCGAAATTTCCCGTTAAAGCTTTCAATATGCCCATTATCCGGGGGCTTCCCCGGACGAGTAAACACTACTGCACACCATGCTCAAAAGCCCACGCATCCAAGGCCTTACCGCTAAATTCTGGACCGTTATCAACCTTGATACGTTGCGGTAACCTTCCTTGGAGGCGTAGTTTTTCAAGGACGCGCACGACTCGAACTCCAGGCAACGACATATCCACTTCGAGCGCCGGGCTTGAACGATCCCACAGATCAGCAATTGTCAAAATCCGGATGCGTCGCCCTCCCATAAGGGAGTCGCTTACAAAATCCATCGCCCATTGTTCATCTGGGCCATCAGGGCCAGCCTGGACAATACGGGCATGGCTTGGACGCTTCACTCGTTTCCGGGTACGCAGTGAAAGGTTTTCTTCCTGGTAAATCCTTTCCGTCCGCTTGTAATTCTGCACCAACCCTTCCCGGCGCAATAATTCATGCAGACGGGGAGAACCGAAACGCCGCCGATCTTCTGCCAGTTCCAGCATCCGAGTCCGCAAAAGAAGATCACGGTCTTCAGATGGTGGCCGTCTGGCTGAACAGCGATTAAACTGGATTACTCGGCAAGCCCGCCGCTCTGAGTAGCCATGCGCAGCCTGAATGTTATGCACGGCTGCCCTATTAGCTGCGGGCTTCAAAAGTTTTTTGAGAGCACAACCTTCAGAACGACAGTGTCAAGAGCCTGCTCGCCTACGAGTCTTTTTAGCCGGGCGTTCTCATCGTCCAACTGGCGCAACCGCTTTGCATCAGAAATGTTCATCCCACCGAACTTGCTGCGCCATTTGTAAAAAGTCGCATCCGAGATGCCATGCTGACGGCACAGATCGACAACGCGCACTCCAGCCTCGGCTTGCCGCAAAATCGCAATAATTTGTTCTTCGGTGAATCTGCTACGTTTCATTCTTGTGCTCCTATGTCAGGAACACCAACTTTTCAATGGCATACTTCTCGGGGGGAGGGTCATCTCCAACGTACTGGTGCTGTTGCTCTCTTTTATCATTCGCAGCATACTTCCATCATAGTGCGCAGCAGTTCGGACAACCGAACTGCCGAAGCAAAAGAAGGCAAGTATGTTGAAGGTGATCTGCTGACTCTCGCCCTGATGGAGGATATACTTCGGTCTGACCTTACAGCTGTTGCGTTTGCTGAATCTGTAGCTGCCTTATTATAGCAGGCCCTGAACATGAAGAGCACGAGGCGACTCGTAAGTGACAGGACGATGGCGCCTCTGAGGGGAAATATGGCCCTGAAAAATTTTCCAAAGAAGAAACCACAAAGCGCACGCGCAGCAACCTGTGGCAAAACATGGACTATTAGTCGCATCGGCAGGATCGTGCAATGAAAATTGTTCTGTGCATCGCCGCACTGATGCTTTGCGGAGTCTATCTGTCAAAATACGCTTTTGATCGTCCTCCGTTGCGTGGTATGGGACAGAATGGCACGGCTGATCTACCTGTACTTATTTCGCGAGCGCGGCCATTCGTCACTTTTGCACCAGCCAAGGATATGAGCTTGGTCGCCGCTGGGTGGTGCAGCCTGAGTCCAGCAACACGTCTTTCCGTGCCAGGGGACGGTCGGCTATGGTTTGCCGCTTACAAGAACGATATTGGCCTGCTCATCACGGCATTGGCTGAAACTGAAGCCCCGTGGCTCTGGGAGGCGGCCCATCATCCCCCCTTTCCGGTGCTGAGAGGCGGGACAACCCCCTACAAGGGCGAAACATTGCACGAAACGCTGTATACGCTTACCGCCGATGCCGACCCTTTTCACCCTCTGCAAGTCGCTGCCAAAGATACCACCTGCCTTGTGTACCGGGCAAAACTTCTGCTGGACTTCCAGCATCTGCAGGTGATTATTGAATATCATGAGCCTATAACTCAAGAACAAGCACGAGATATAGCCTATGATCTGCCCTATCTGAATGCCTTTCAGGAACGCGGCAGAGCCGCATGCTCCATTGCGCTGCCGGGAAAAAGCAATGAATATGTGCTTCCAAGACGCATTGATAAAATTCCTGTGGCTGACAAAGCCATTTCGCGAATTAAGCTTTCTCGCTGGACAGGTGAAATGCAACATCGGGGAAGCCTCTGAGGAGGAATAATGGGCATACTAGAGCAATTTCACTTTGAAATTGCTCTGCTGACGCGAAGGCGGCAGCCGCCAAGAAGTAGCGTGGATTCTGGCGAAAACCACGTTTTTCGCCAGAATGATGCTTTGAAACAGGGAGTGTTTCAAAAGCAAAATGCTCTAAAAGTGGTAACGGGAAATTTCGGGATGAGTGTTTAAACCAGAACGTGTTTTTGTCCCTGCATGATGCCCGAAGAACGGTTGAAGTATGGCGGCAAGATTACAACCAACAGCGAGCACACAGTTCATTGGGCTAGCTAACACTTGAAGAGTCCCGTGAAAAATACAACCTGCAACCCATTGGGAATCACTCACTTACAACTGGTATACGCAGTGGGGTAAAATCAGTGCCAGACATATCTGGCACGCTCATTTTTTATGCCGTTGCCACTCCATCTATTCGGCATAACTTATATTTATGTGGTAGTCTGGATGCGGATGCGCGAATGGCCCCTTGGGCCACCGAGTAGATTGCGCCACTGTTCACAAATATACGTGCAACTGACATCCCTTTTGCACACGCTCGCAGCCGGATAGCAATTTGCCTTTCGAGTGCATTTTGTCTGCGGATTTAGAGCATTTTCGCATTGAAAATATCTATTCTTAATGCTTCCATGACGTCTGCTCCGGTGCGTAACTGCCCAAATAAATTTCGCTTACTCCTCCGCGGCGGGCGTCTGCTCCCGCATTTGCCAGAGCAATTTCAAAGAGAAATTGCTCTGGCTTGCTGTGCATCTTCCCTGCCATTGCTTCCCCGTTTCCACGCATCGTCACGTGGTTCAATTGTGCGCTTCGACACACCTCAATAAATACCTGCCCTCAAAATATACCTGTAACACACTAATATATAATGCCTTTTACTTGGCATCGTCTTTGCAACATGTGCAAATATTCTCAATCACTTTTTATCACTGCAAAGGAGATAGTTATGGCCGATTCCTCCTCCTTCGAAGCACTGAATCCGTATCAAATGTGTGACAAGGCGGCTGCCGTCATGGAAGGCAAGGCCATCAAGCCTGCGAGCAAGGCGTTTTTGCTTGCTGTTATGGCGGGCGTGTTTATCGGTCTGGGTTTTGTCTACTGCGCCATAGCCAATGCAAGCGGTGCCGGAAAAATTGTGGGCGGCCTTGTGTTCAGCCTTGGGCTCATGCTGGTCATTGTTCTGGGCGCGGATCTGTTCACCTCCACAACCATGACCCTTATTCCCCGTGCCAGCAAAAGGATCACCTGGGGGCAGATGTTCGTCAACTGGGGTGTTGTTTACGCTGGAAACTTTGTGGGCAGCCTGATTCTTGTGGCGCTTATACTGCTCAGCGGTCACCCGTGGGAAAACGGCGGCAGCATTGCCCTTTTCTACATCAACACCACAGAGCACAAGCTGACCCATACCTTCATTGAAGCCCTGTTTCTGGGAGTCATGTGCAACCTGATGGTCTGCCTTGGCGTGTGGATGAGCTACGCAGGCCGCTCGCTGTTTGACAAAATGATTGCCTGTCTGTTCCCCGTGGGACTCTTTATCGCCTGCGGCTTCGAGCACAGCGTGGCGAACATGTTCATGATTCCCATTGGCATCCTGTGCAGCCACATGATGCCCCCCGAAGTGGCGGCCAAACTGGCCGACCCCGCGCACATAGCCTCTGTGCTGAACTGGCAGAATTTCATCTTCAAGAACCTCATCCCCGTGACATTGGGCAACATCCTTGGCGGGGGCGTGTTCGTGGGCCTCTTCCACTGGCTCATCTACCTGCGGCACGGCCACGAGGCCCAGCGGCCCGCCAGTATGGCCGCACAGCACAAACATTCCCCCACTGTCGACTAAAGTGTCGATGCTGTCGAAGGGGTTTCGTCAAAAGTGTCGAACTCAGCCCTGTGGATAGCCCACCTCGTGGGCAACTGGTCGAGACATCCCCAAAAATGCGCATGAATACTAGCTTTGTGCATAATGGCACGCATTCTGCTGACAGGGGGCCATTATCACGATCCCTTGTGTAATGAGGAAGCTTATGAACCATTTCATTTTCGCGGATCCGGTCAAATGCATCGGCTGCAATACCTGCATGGCGGCGTGTTCGCTGGTGCATGAGCAGCAGGGGCTGCTCGGCAGACCCCGGCTTGAGGTCATACGCTACGGCAACGGCACAGCGCCTGTGAGTTGCCGCCATTGCGAAGACATGCCCTGCGCCAAGGTCTGCCCGGTGAACGCCATCACGGCCACCGGACATTCAGTGCACATCAACGAAAGCAACTGCATTGGTTGCAAACTGTGCGGTCTTGCCTGTCCTTTCGGGGCCATTGCCCCGGCGGCCGACAGGCCCGCCGGACACCCGGAAGTGTACGAGCACTATGTGCCGGAAGAAGAACTGGCCGACGCCCCGGGCAGCAACTATTCCATGCCGCCTTTTCTGGCCTGGAATGTGGGCCGCCGCACTGTGGCCGTAAAATGCGACCTCTGCTACTTCCGCTCCAGCCCGGCCTGCGTGGAGGCCTGCCCCACCATGGCCCTGCGCCTTGTGGACGAAAAAACCCTGGCCGAACTGCAAAACAGCAAACGTGTTGCCACGCTTGAGATGGAAAAACACGACGACAAAGCCGTCCCGGCGGCAACAACCATGTCGGGGGTGCAGCATGCGTGATCCACTTGAAATCCTGCTCTGGGCTGTGCTGGCCTATATGGCGGGTGGCGTGCTGTCCCTGCTGCTGAGCCGCAATGAAAGGGCCTCCATCACTGTCAGCGGCCTGCTTGGCGCGCTTGGCGGCGCGCTTGGGCTGTATGCTGTCCTGCCCTTTCTGCTGCAACGGGCCGACGTCCTCAGCCATGTCTATGCGGGGCCGTTTCCCTTTGCGCATCTGGCCGTACGGTTGGACATGCTGGGAGCCTTCATGACGGGCGTCATCTCCCTGCTGGCGCTTGCCGCCTCCATCTATTCCCTGGCCTACGTACGTGAATACGAAGGCAAGGGCGCTGCGGCCATGGGCTTTTTCATGAATACCTTCATCGCCTCCATGGTGGCGCTGATGGTTATGGATAACGCCTTCTACTTCATCATCTTCTTTGAAGTCATGTCGCTTTCTTCCTATTTTCTGGTCATTGCCGATCAGGAAAGCGAAGCGGTCAGCGCTGGTCTGCTCTACTTTTTCATCGCACATGCCGGATCTGTGCTCATCATGGCCTCGTTCTTCATCATGTACTGCCACACCCCTGACAGCAGCCTTGATTTTGCGGCTTTCCGTCAGGCGCAGATTTCGCCGCTCATGGCTTCCATCGCCTTTTTGCTGGCATTTTTCGGCTTTGGGGCCAAGGCTGGCATGCTGCCCCTGCACGGCTGGCTGCCCAGAGCGCACCCGGCTGCGCCCTCGCACGCTTCTGCCATGATGTCGGGCGTGATGGTCAAGATAGGCGTGTTCGGCATCATCAAGGTGAGCGCCGACCTTTTGGGCGGCGCGGATATGCCTGTCTGGTGGGGCGTTGTGGTGCTGACCTTTGGCGCTGTTTCGTCCGTGCTGGGCGTCATGTACGCGCTGGCGGAACACGACATCAAACGCCTGCTTGCCTACCACACGGTTGAAAACGTGGGCATTATCCTCATGGGCGTGGGCGTGGGCCTTATGGGCCTTGCCCTCAAGAACCCGCTGCTGGCCGCACTGGGCTTTCTGGGCGCGCTCTACCACCTGCTGAACCACGCCGTGTTCAAGGGCCTGCTGTTCCTTGGCGCAGGGGCCATCATCTACACGGTGCACACCAAGGATATGGAAAAGATGGGCGGCCTTGCCAAGCGCATGCCGCGCACGGCCCTGGCCTTTCTGGTGGGCTGCATGGCCATTTCCGCCCTGCCGCCCCTCAACGGTTTTGTCAGTGAATGGTACACCTACCAGGGGCTTGTGAGCATCAGCCAGCATTCCTCCGTCATCGCGCGGCTTTCCGGCCCTGTGGCAATCGTGATGCTGGCCATCACCGGTGCTCTGGCCGCCATGTGTTTTGTAAAAGTGTACGGCATCAGTTTTTGCGGTCAGGCGCGCAGCGCCAAGGCTGCGGAAGCCACGGAAGTTCCGGCTGCCATGACGCTTTCCATGCTTGGGCTGGCCGCGCTGTGCGTGGCGCTGGGCGTGGGCGCGGCCTGTGTGGCCCCTGTTGTCAGCGCTGTGGCCGACTCGCTCACCGCTGGCCAGCAGCATCTTGAAGCCGTGCGCCAGGGCGTGCTCATTCCCGGTGCGGACGCCGCCACCGGCCTTTCTCCCACGCTGGTAATGCTCCTGCTGCTGGGCGGCATGCTGCTGCCCTTGCTGGTCTTCATGATCGGCAAGGCCGACCGCCTGCCCCTGCGCCGCAAAAATGACCCGTGGGCCTGCGGCTACGGCTACGAAGAACGCATGGCCCTCTCCGCCGGGAGCTTTACCCAGGGGCTGCGCCACGTGTTTGCGGGGCTTTACCGCCTGCGGCAGGCGCTTGATCCCGCCCCGGCCATGTCGCGCGCGCTTGACTCGGTCATACGCACGGCACGGCGGGTGGAACCCATGTGGGACGAAGGCATTCTTGCCCGCATTGTCCGTGCCGTGAAAAAGACCGGCATATGCGTGCAGCGGCTGCAGCAGGGCGATTTCCGCGTCTACTGCCTGTATATCATCATCGCGCTTATCACGCTGCTTCTCATCAAAGCCGCCTAGGGGGAACCATGTTTACCATGCAATCCTTGTCCTGGCCGGTATCCTTGCTGCTGGCCGCCGTGCAGACACTGCTTCTGCTTTTGCTGGCCCCTCTGCTGTCTGGCATTTCCCGTAAAATCCGGGCCAGAATGCACTCGCGCCTTGGGCCTTTGGGCGCCGCAGGCGTGCTGCAGGATTACCGCGACCTGGCCAAGCTCATGACCCGGCAGGAAGTGACTCCTGCGCAGTCGGGCATCATTTTCCGCATCATGCCCTTTGTGCTCATTGCCAGCGCCGCGGCCATAGCCATGACGCTGCCCGTGCTCGTGACCGGTTCGCAGATGGCGAGCGCGGCGGATCTCATAACCCTGCTGTATCTTTTTGCTCTTTACCGTTTTTTCTTTGCCCTTTCCGGGCTGGATTCGGGCAGTCCCTTTGCCGGTATGGGCGCAAGCCGTGAAATGCTGCTGGGCGTGCTGGTGGAGCCTGTGCTCATGCTGGCCCTGCTGGTGGCGGCCCTTATTGCGGGTTCAACCAACCTCGGCGTTATCAGCGAGGTGTTTCGCCAGAACTGGGGAGGCTCCATGCCCACGGCGGCGGCACTGGCCATGGCTGCCTGCGCTTTTGCCGTGTTTATTGAAATGGGCAAGATCCCCTTTGACTACCCCGAAGCGGAACAGGAACTTCAGGAAGGTCCGCTGACCGAATATTCCGGCCCCGGCCTTGCCCTCGTCAGCCTGGGCGTAAAGTTCAAGCAGGCAGTGGTTGCCAGCGTGTTCATCAGCGTGTTTCTGCCCTTTGGCAATGTAACGCCCGAGAGCCTCAACGCTGTATCCTTGCTGGCCGCAGCCGTCATCTTCGCTCTGAAGCTGCTGGTCATCTTTGTGCTGGCATCGCTGTACGAAAACAGCCTTGCCCGCGGACGCTTTCTGCTGACGCCGCGCGTCACGTGGTCCGGTTTTGGCGTGGCGGCCCTGGCATTCGTCTTTTACTTCAGCAAGCTCTAGGGCGTCGAGGAAGAAGTCATGGATAAAATTGCACTGGCAACAATCCTGATACCGTTCATCGGCGCGTTGATCGCCGCCTGTCTGCCGTATCACGCGGCACGGGCGCTGGCGCTGGTGGTTGCCCTTGCCGCTTCGGCGGGCAGCGCGGCCCTTGGCCTGGCATACCTCAATGCAGGCATGCCCGAAAACTGCACATTCAGCCTTGTGAGTTACAGCTCCACCCTGCTTGGCGGCACTGGACACACAGTGGAAATATTTGGCGTACTCATCGACAGGGTAAGCACGCTCATCTGCTTTGCCGTGGTTTTTCTCGGCTTTCTGGTGGTGCTGTACTCCACGGCCTACCTGACCAAGGGCAACCGTGAACACCCACATGAGGGCACTACCCGTTTTTACGCCATCATGCTGGCCTTTATCGGCGCCATGGCCGGGCTTACGCTTTCCTCCACCCTCTTTGGCCAGTTGCTGTTCTTTGAAATCACCGGCGGCTGTTCCTGGGCGCTCATCGGCTACTACCAGACCCCCAAGGCGCTGCGCTCGGGCATGAAGGCCCTGCTGGTGACCCACCTTGGCGCGCTGGGCCTCTATGTGGCTGCAGCCTGGCTGTATCATGAGACCGGCTCCTTTGCCCTCTCCGGCATGGCCGGGCTTGGGGATACCGCCAAGATCATCATCGTGGGCGGCGTGCTCTTTGCAGCCTGGGGCAAATCAGCCCAGATTCCCATGCACATGTGGCTGCCAGACGCCATGGAAGCGCCCACCCCGGTGAGCGCCTACCTGCACGCGGCCTCCATGGTCAAGGTGGGCGTGTTCATTTTTGCCCGCGCCGTCATGGCCGCAGGGGATGTCCCCCCGGTTGTGGGTCATGTGGGCATGGTCATGGCCGTGATAACCCTCATCTACGGCTTTATCATGTATTTGCCGCAGACCGACATGAAGCGCCTTCTGGCCTATTCCACCATCACCCAGCTTTCGTACATCTTCTTTGCCATTTCACTGGCCATCCTGTGCACGGATCCTGTTCTGCGCAACACAGTGCTGCTTTTTGGCGCAATCGCCTACATTTTCAACCACGCCTTTGCAAAAAGCCTGTTTTTCCTGGTGGCTGGAGCGCTCAGCTACACCTGCGGCACGCGCACCCTCACCCAGTTGCAGGGAATCCTGTCACGCCTGCCTCTGCTGGGCGTAGGCTTTTGCGTGGCGGCACTGGCCATCACCGGCGTGCCGCCGCTCAACGGCTTTTTCAGCAAATACCCCATTTTCACCACAGGTTTTGCTCTTGGAGCGAGCCACTGGTTTGTAATGGTGCTGACCATACTGGTCATGATCGAATCCGTGGGCAGCTTTGCCTGGTTCCTTTACTGGTTCGGCAAGACAGTACCCGGCAAACCCTCTGAGGTTGTGGCGCAGGCGCAGCCTGTGCCCGCCGCCATGAAGCTGGTGCTGGCCATCCTTGTTTTCATGTCGTTCTCTTCCAGCATCATGGCCGTTTACTGGTTGAACCACGGAGGCTAAGCATGTTGAGTTCAAGCATAATCATCAACAATCTCGCCGGGCTTTTGGTGGTCACATCGCTGATGGTGGTCACTTGCAAAAAAGCCACTACATCCGCGCTGCTGTATGCCGTGCAGTCTGCCGTGCTGGTGCTCTCGTTCATTGCGCTGGCTGGCCTGATGCAGGCGCACGAGCTGTATACCTGGGCCGGAACCGCCGTTCTGACCAAGGTCATCCTTGTGCCGCTGATCATGTACAAGGCCCTTGGCGCCATGAACGACCCTGAAGCGCAGGGAATGGTCATTCCCACATCCGTGGTTGTCATTCTTGCCGCAGTTCTTCTGCTCCTGTGTCACTTTGTGGTGAGCACTGTGCAGGTGCCCATTATCACGCAGCACGGGCTTGAACCTGTACTGGCCGTCTCGCTCGGCCATTTCATGATCGGCGTCATGTGCATTGTTGTGCAGCGCAACATCATCAAACAGATATTCGGCTATTGCCTGATGGAAAACGGCGCGCACATGACCCTGGCCCTGCTGGCCAATCAGGCCCCGCACCTTGTGGAAATAGGTATTTCCACAGACGCCATCTTCGCGGTCATCATCATGGTTTACATGGTACGCCGCATTTTCACCACCATGAACACGTTGCGCGCGCATGATCTTTCCGCGCTGAAGGGGTGAGCCATGAATGCCATGACCAACAGCAGCCCCATGCTTTTTTGCCTGCTGCTCGCAGCGCCACTGGTCACATCTCTGCTGTGCTTTGCCTGCGCTTTTTGCGGGCGCGGCATACGATCAGTGGTCAACATCATTAACACGGCTGGCTGTGCGGCCCTTCTGGTCACCGCCTTTGGCCTGGTGAGCGCGGTTTACGAACATGGCGCGCTCTTTGCCGCCGGCAAGTGGCTGTACCTCGACAGCCTCTCGGCCATCTTCCTTGCCGTACTTGGCGTGCTGGGGACGATCACAGGCCTGTACTCATACGGCTACATGAAGCAGGAAGTGGACCACGGCGAAGTTTCCGTAGCAACACTTTGCAACTATTACGGATTCTTTCACCTGTTCATCTTCACTATGGTTTCGGTGATCACCACCAACAACCTCATCCTCATGTGGGCGGGCGTAGAAGCCACCACCCTGGCATCGGCCTTTCTGGTGGGCATTTACGGCCAGAATTCTTCACTCGAAGCGGCCTGGAAATACATTATCATCTGCACCGTGGGCGTGGCCTTTGGCCTCTATGGCACAGTGCTGGTGTATTCCAATGCCTCTGCGGCCATGAGCGCCCAGGGGCTCGACCCCTCGGACGCCATTTTCTGGACTGAAGCCCTGCGCTACGCCAGCGGCCTTGACCAGACCCTCATGTATCTGGCCTTTGTCTTTGTGCTTATCGGCTTTGGCACCAAGGCCGGGCTGTTCCCCATGCACGCATGGCTGCCCGATGCCCACAGCGAAGCCCCCAGCCCCACCAGCGCCCTGCTTTCCGCCGTGCTGCTCAAGGCGGCCATCTTGGTCATCCTGCGGTACTACATACTTATCAGTCGCAGCATCTCAAGCACTGTGCCGCAAAACATGCTGCTGGCCCTTGGACTGCTTTCCATACTTGTGGCCGCATTCAGCATGGTCTCGCAAAACGACATCAAACGCCGCTACGCCTATTGCAGTGTTGAAAACATGGGCATCATCGCCGTTGGGCTTGGCTTTGGCGGCCCGCTGGGCATTTTTGCCGCGCTGTTCCACGTTATCAGCCACAGCCTTGCCAAGGGTCTGGTGTTCTGCGTGTCGGGCAATGTGCTGCTCAAATACAGCTCACGCGACATGACCACCGTGCGCGGCATGCTCAAGATCATGCCTGTCTCCGCCGTGTTTCTTGCGGCGGGAACCCTGGCCCTGGGCGGCCTGCCGCCGTTCAGCGTGTTCTTGAGCGAATTCATGGTGGTCGTTTCCGGCATCAGCTCCGGGCACATGTATCTGGTGGCGGCTCTGGCCGTGCTGCTCATGGTCGCCCTGGGCGCGCTGGTGCATCTGGTGGCGGTGACGCTTTCCGGCCCGCCGCCGGAATCCATCGCCAGAGGCGAACAGGGCTGCATGACCCTTATCCCCGCAGCCGCGCTGCTGGGCCTGCTGCTTGTTATGGGCACATGCACGCCGACCCCGGTGGTGAACATGCTCAACGCAGCCACCAACATCGTGCTGGACAGGGATACCGCCACTGCCCAGATACAGCCCGCCCTGCGTGAAATGGTGCGATCCGCCTCTCAGGAGGCTGCCCAAACCGACGCAGCCAGGCAAACTTCTTCCCGTCAGGAGATATAACGTGAGCACTACCACGAAACAGACCCAAAACCCCACCAGCGATAACCGCGGCACGGGGTATGTGGCAAACGTGCGGCAGCGTTTTCCCTACGCCGTCCTTGATGAAGAACGCCAGACCAGCAACCAGCTCACCATCACGGTCAAGCTGGATGCCCTGCCCGACGTGGTTTCATATCTATACTACGACCAGGGCGGCTGGCTGCCGGTGGTTTTTGCCAACGACGAGCGCACGCTCAACGGCAGTTATGCCATCTACTACGCCCTTTCTATGGAAGAAGGCGAAAAATGCTGGATTGTGGTGCGTGCCTTTGTGGATGCCGATCGGCAGGAGTTCCCTTCCGTAACGCCAAGGGTTCCCGCCGCCGTGTGGGGCGAGCGCGAGATTCGGGACATGTACGGCCTCACCCCCGTGGGCCTGCCCGATACGCGCCGTCTGGTGCTGCCCGACGACTGGCCGGACAACCTGTACCCCCTGCGCAAGGACAGCATGGACTATCGCCAGCGTCCCGCGCCCACTACGGACACGGAAACCTACGACTTCATCAACGAGCTGGGCAACAAAAAGAACCGCATCCTGCCTCTTGGCCCCATGCACGTCACTTCTGACGAACCCGGCCACTTCCGGCTCTTTGTGGACGGTGAAAATATAGTAGATGCGGACTACCGCATGTTTTACGTGCATCGCGGTATGGAAAAAGCCGCAGAAGTGCGCATGGGCTATAACGAAGTCACCTTTCTTGCCGAGCGTGTGTGCGGCATCTGCGGCTATGCCCACAGCATTGCCTATGCCAATTCGGTGGAAAACGCCCTTGCCATTGACGTGCCCATGCGCGCCCGCTGGATACGCACCCTGCTGCTGGAGACGGAACGCCTGCACAGCCACCTGCTGAACCTCGGCCTTGTCTGTCACTTTACGGGCTTTGACGCGGGTTTTCAGCAGTTCTTCCGTGTGCGTGAAAAGTCCATGACCATTGCCGAACTGCTGACCGGTTCGCGCAAGACCTACGGCCTCAACCTCATTGGCGGCATCCGCAACGACATCCTGGCCGATGCGCGCAAAACCACCACAACCCTGCTCAATGCCATAGAAAAAGAAGTGGCCGAACTGGTGGACATGCTCCTCAGCACCACCAACTTTGACCAGCGCGCCAGGGGCGTGGGCATTCTTGATCGCAAGGTTGCCCGCGACTACAGCCCCGTGGGCCCCATGATCCGGGGCAGCGGCTTTGCCCGCGACGTGCGCGGCGACCATCCCTTTGAAGCCTACGGGCATATCCCCGTCAATGTCTTCTCCTTTGATGGCTGCGACATCTTTTCCCGCGCCCTTGTGCGGGTGAAGGAAGTGTTCGATTCCATCGCCCAGTGCCGCTACGTGCTGGACAACATGCCCGGCGGCCCGGTGCTGACCGAGGGTTTCACCTACACGCCCCACAAGTTCGCCCTGGGATTTACCGAAGCGCCGCGCGGCGAAGATGTGCACTGGAGCATGACCGGCAACAACCAGAAAGTCTTCCGCTGGCGCTGCCGCGCGGCCACCTATGCCAACTGGCCGGTGCTGCGCTACGCCCTGCGTGGCAACACGATCTCCGACGCCGCGCTCATTATCGGCAGCCTTGACCCCTGCTACTCCTGCACCGACCGCGTAACCCTTGTGGATGTGCGCAAAAAGAAGGTCAAAACCGTTCCGTATCAGGAGTTTGAGCAGTACGGCATTGACCGCAAACATTCCCCCCTGCCCTAAAGCATGTGGCAAAGCGTATGAAAACCATAAATCTTCACCAGAACCGCGCGCAGCAGCGCAGCACGGCCCCTGCCGACATGGCGGCCCGGCACAGCGCCGCTGCAAAGGCCACGCATCTGCGCAACATGCTTGAGGAGGCGCTGTCATGCTGAAATTACTCAAAATAATCCGTGAAGCGGGCGAGGCAACGATCAAGTATCCGTTCGCGCCTGCCGAATTCACGCCCACATTCCGCGGCAAGCCGGAATACGACCCCAAGCGCTGCATTGCCTGCGCAGCCTGTGCCATCGCCTGCCCGCCCAATGCCCTGACCATCGAAACCAATCTGGAAACGGGCGTGCGCACCTGGCAGTTCTCCGCCGGGCGCTGCATCTTTTGCGGCCGGTGCGAAGAGGTTTGCCCCACCAGGGCCCTGCACCTCTCGCAGGAATTTGAACTTGCCGTCATGCGCAAGGACGATCTGTACGAACGCTGCACCTTCAGCCTGTGCCACTGCAGCCAGTGCGGCACGGCCTTTGCCCCGCAAAAGGAAGTGGACTACGCCCTGGCCCTGACCATGCAGGCGGACGGCATTACGGAAGAAGACCCCGACCAGCGGCGGCAGTTCGAGACCTGCCCCCAGTGCAAACGCAAGCAGACCCTCGGCCTCAAGCCCCGGCAGGAGGTATAGCCATGTCCATTGTACCCTATGCCTACGCGACCGGTGTTTCACACTATAAAACCGAGCCTGTCAGCGTGGAGGATTCCGTAGCGGCGCTCAAGGCTGCGCTCTTGCAGCGCATTCAGCGCTCCGCCTATGTCTACCGTATCGACTGCGGCGGCTGCAACGGCTGTGAAATTGAAATCTTCGCATCCATCACGTCCATCTTTGATGCGGAGCGCTTCGGCATCAAGGTGGTTCCCTCGCCCCGTCATGCAGACATTCTGCTGTTTACGGGCGCGGTGACCCGCGCCATGCGCATGCCGGCCCTGCGCGCCTTCCACAACGCGCCGGATCCCAAGATCTGCGTATCCTACGGCGCGTGCGGGTGCAGCGGCGGCATATTCCACGACATGTATTGCGTATGGGGCGGCAGCGACAAGATCGTGCCCATCGACGTGTACATTCCCGGCTGCCCGCCCACCCCGCAGGCCACCATTTATGGCCTTGCCATGGCCCTCGGTCTGCTGGATCAGAAACTCAAGGAACACAATCACGAGGAATCCGGCGCAGCAGCCCCCGCCCCTCTGCTGCCCGACGCTCCGCTGGACATCCGCGTGCGGATTGAACGTGAGGCGCGCCTGCTGGCGGGCTACCGTCAGGGCAGGGAAATCAGCGACCGCTTCTTCACCTGCCTGGAGGCAGGCAGCACGGCGGCCCTTGAAGGCAACCTGCAAAAGTGGATTCGCGATGCCGATGACCCACGCCTGACGGAGATTCTCTTCCGTCTGCGCGAGATGTTTTTCGACAGCCTGAACATGAATCAGGATCAGGGGATCTGCCATGACTGAAATGGTCCGTTTCCACGCGCTGCGGCGAAAGTTTCTGGATACCCAAAAGGATCTTCCCGAATCGGACGCCACAAAGCAGGTCATGTACTACTCCCTTGCCATCGGGCATCACGTGGGGGTTATCGACTGCCTCGTCAAGGTGCTGGAATGCCCCAAAGACGGCTATGAAACATGGGTGGGCCTGCTGCCGCAGGGCGAGGCCCGCCGCAAGATGTCGGGCCTGCTGACCTTTGGCGAAATACACATAGACGCGAACCATGCGGGCATGCTGGGCAAGGCTTTTGCCCAAGCCATGCCCCACATGGACGAGCCGTACAGGGGCTGGAGCGCCGCCCTTATGGAACAGCTGGCCGCCATCCAGCAGGAGCCAGCACTCTACCTCATGGTGCAGCTGCCCAGGAGGATGGAATGACCGCCCCCGCACCCCAGACCTGCAGCCTGGTGCTGACCGTGGGCAACAGCCTGATGGGCGACGACGGCGCAGGTCCGCTTTTGTGCGAACGCCTGGAGGCTGCGCCCGTGCCGGGCTGGACTGTCATAGACGGCGGCTCCATGCCCGAAAACGTCACCTATGCCGTCAAGGCCATGAAGCCGCAGCGCCTGCTTATTGTGGACGTTGCCGCGCTGGGGCTGGCCCCCGGTGAAATACGCTTTGTGGACAAGGAACGCATCCGGGGCATGGGCATAGCCAGTACACATAACATGCCGCTTTCATTCATTATGGATGAACTGGAACAGGTAATAGAACAGGTTGTGTTTCTGGGCATTCAGCCACAGGAGGTGGGCTTTTGCCTGCCAGTGACCGATGCCGTGCAGCAGGCGGTGGATCGCATCCACGCCGGGCTGGCAGAAGGTCTTGTTGACATTCCCTGGCTGGCCTGACGCTTCGTCAAAAATGTCGAAACAGAAAAAAATGGCTAACTATCCAGCGTAATAACGATTGCACAGCTTCCGCACCAACCTGCGCTGTGATGTTTCGTCAATTTTGACGAAGCGAAGACAACCGTGCTTTGTGCTGCAATCGTAAGACCATAGAATACCAGACTATTTTTGTAAAACTCTGGCATCCTTGTTGCAAATTAATGAAAACCGCATGGCAACACGCCGTGTCGGACAAACAAGCAAGGGCTTTCCATGAAAAAACGCATAGCGGCCAACCCGGGGCGGTGCATAGGCTGCCGCACCTGTGAGATAGCCTGCGCCCTGGCGCACAGTGAACTGCGTATCGAAGACATGACCGCCTCTGACTTCAAGGCCAGGGTTGCGATTTTGAAGTACGAAGACATCAGCACGCCGGTGGCCTGCCGCCAGTGTGAGGACGCCCCCTGCGCCGCCGCCTGTCCCTGCGGGGCCATTGTGGTGAACAGCGAAAGCGTCACTGTGCTGCGTCACAAGTGCATAGGCTGCAAGGCCTGCATCATGGCCTGTCCTTACGGGGTCATGCGGGTCACAAGCCACAGGGTACGCCGCACGGTTTGCGGCAAACCGCTGGGCTACAGCCAGAAGGCCCTGGCGCAAAAGTGCGACCTGTGCGCCAGCGTGCCCGAAGGCCCCTCCTGCGTGCGGGCCTGCCCCACCAACGTGCTCTTTGTGGTGGAGGATGAAACGGTGCAGCCCGCAGGAACTGTCGCATTTCAATGAAAAATTTCTGGGCCGCACGCCAGAGTCGTGTTGCGGTGCAGCCCCACATGTCTGCCGGAGCAGCGGAGTGCCCGCCGCTGTTTAAATGAATACAAGAGGACATCATGAAAAAAGTAATAGAAGTCTGCCCGTACTGCGCTTCGGGCTGCAAGATCAACCTGCTGGTTGAAAATGGCAAGGTTGTGGGCGCCGAAGGCGCCAACGGCCTGACCAACCAGGGGGCTCTGTGTCTTAAGGGTCTGTATGGCTGGGACTTTATCAACGACACAAAAATCCTTACCCCAAGGGTCAAGAACCCCATGATCCGCCGCAAGCGCGGCGGCGATTTTGAGGCCGTCTCGTGGGATACGGCCATCGACTACGCCGCATCGCGCCTCACGGCCATCAAAAATGACTTTGGCCCCGATTCCATCATGGTATCCGGGTCCTCGCGTTCCACCGGCAACGAAACCAACTACATAATGCAAAAATTCGCCCGCGCGGCTCTCGGCACCAATAATGTCGACTGCTGCGCGCGGGTCTGACACGGCCCATCGGTTGCAGGTCTGCAACAATCCGTCGGCAATGGCGCAATGAGCAACTCCATTGTGGAGATTGAAGATACCAAATGCATATTCATCTTTGGCTGGAATCCGGCAGATTCCCATCCAATCATCGCCCGCAGGGTGGTGAAAGCCAAGGAAAAAGGGGCGACCATCATTGTCTGTGACCCGCGCAAGATTGAAACTGCGCGCATCGCCGACCTGCATGTGCCCCTGAAAAACGGTTCCAATGTGGCCTTCGTCAATGCCCTGATGCACGTCATCATCCATGAGGGTCTGGCCGACACGGAGTTCATAGAAAAGCACACCACGGGTTTTGAAGAACTCAAGGCCATTGTGGACAACTATGCTCCCGAAACGGTTACGGAAGTAACGGGCATAGACGCGGAAACCATTCGCAAGACCGCCCGCATGTATGCCACTGCCCCCGATGGGGCAGGCATATACTGGGGCATGGGCGTATGCCAGTTCTATCAGGGCGTGGAAACCGTGCGGGCACTGACCTCCATGGCTCTGATTACCGGCAACCTGGGCAAACCCCACACCGGCGTTGCGCCGGTGCGCGGGCAAAACAACGTGCAGGGCGCCTGCGACATGGGCGCGCTGCCCAACGTGTTTGTGGGTTACCAGAGTGTGCTCGACCCAGCCATGCGCGAGAAATTCGCCAAGGCCTGGGGCGTTCCTGTCGAGCGCATGTCGCCAAAGGTTGGCCATTACCTGAGCGAAGTCGCCTCAAGCGCTGCCTCAGGCAGGCTCAAGGCCTTCTACTGCATGGGTGAAGACCCCTTGCAGACAGAACCTGACCTTCCCGGCGTGCGCAGTGGTTTCAGCAAGCTTGACCTGCTCATCGTGCAGGACTGCTTTATGACCAAGACCGCAGCCGTGGCCGACGTGATCTTTCCTACGACCACGTGGGGCGAACACGAAGGCGTGTATTCGGCTGCCGACCGTGGTTTCCAGCGCTTCTACAAGGCTGTGGAACCGAAGGGCGATGTAAAGGTGGATTGGGACATCATCTGCCGCTTGTCCACGGCCATGGGCTATCCCATGCGCTACAACAACACCAAGGAGATCTGGGACGAACTGATCTCGCTTTCGCCCAAGTATGCGGAAGCGACCTATGAAAAACTCGATGCAGACGGCGGGCTTGGCTACATTCAGTGGCCTTGCACCAAGGATGCCCCCAACGGCACCCAGGTGCTTTATGCCCAGCCTGACGGCAGCATCAAGTTTGAAACCCCCGACGGTCTGGGACACCTGTTTACGGTGGACTGGGTTTCGCCGGTGGAAAAAACCAGCTCCGAGTTCCCGCTGGTGCTCTCTACCGTGCGCGAAGTGGGCCACTACTCCTGCCGCTCCATGACTGGCAACTGCAAGGCTCTGGCGGCACTGGCGGACGAACCCGGCTTTGTGCAGATGAACGACAAGGATGCGGAAGCCCTCGGCATCCGCGACCATGAACTTGTATGGGTGCAGTCGCACCACTCCAAGGTCATCACCCGGGCGCAGGTCAGCCCACGCACCAACCAGGGCGCGGTGTACATGACCTACCAGTGGTGGGTCGGCGCATGCAACGAATTGGTGGGCGAGGTGCTAAGCCCCATCACCAAGACGCCGGAATACAAGTATGTGCCTGTCCGTGTTGAAAAAATAGAGGATCAAACCTGGGCCGAAAGCTATGTTGTGCAGGTGTATAGCGAACTGAAGCAGCGCCTGCGCAAAGAAAAGGCCGACGGTTCAGTCCAGAAAGTCCCTGCCTGATTGATATAACCCTCAGCAATCCCCCGTGCGGATGCGCCCATGCCACATCCGCGCGGGGGAACCATACTCATGAAGCAGCCCATTGTTCCTTCCATAAGCGTTGACCGCACCATCACCCGCATCGGGGCATCGGGCCGCCGCGAGGTTGTAGACGTGCTGCTGCGCGAAGAACGCTACGAACTTGTCTGCAATGGCTCTGCCGTGGCCGAGATGCACTGTATGCCAAGCTTGCTGCGCGAACTGGCCGTGGGGCGGCTGCGCACCCTTGGCCTTTTGCATGAAATTTCAGCCTTGCAGTCGCTTGATGTGGACGAAAAAAACTGCGTCATTGAGGCTTCGGTGGCGGCATGTTCTGCGCCTGCCGCCGGAGCCTCCGGCGATGTGCGCCTTGCCCCGGCGCAGGTGCATGCCCTGCAACAGGCTTTCAACGATCGCTGCGACCTTTTTCGCTCCACTGGCGCAGCCCATAGCTGCGCTCTGGCCACACCCGACAGCCTGCTGCTTTTCTGCGAAGACATCGCCCGCCACAATGCGCTGGACAAGGTCATAGGGGCCATGCTGCTGCAGGGCCTGGCCCCGGACGGCAAAATACTCATCTTCAGCGGTCGGCTCGCCTCGGACATGCTTTCAAAGGTCGTGGCCTGCGGGGTAAAGCTGCTCATCGCTCCGGGCGCACCCTCGCTCACATCCGTGAACATGGCCGAAGCCTGCGGCATTACCCTGCTGGGCTTTGTGCGCCGCGACAACATCAATATTTACACGTGCCCGCAAAGGATATGCTGAAATGAGCCAAACCCGGCAACTTGTTACGTCGAGCGGGCATGCCCGACTTGCCGTCTTTGCGCCAGAGCGGGAAAGTCTGCCGCTGGAAGAAGCCCTTGATCTGCTTTTGCGGCACGCGCCCACGGTGACCGCGTCGGAAGAAGTCCCCCTTTTTGACGCCGATGGCCGCATATGTTTTGCCCATGTGCGCGCCGACTTGCCCCAACCTCCTTACGATCGGGTTCAGGTGGATGGCTATGCCCTGCGCAGTGCCGACATTACCGACGCCTCGCCGGAACGCCCCGTCATGCTGCTGGTGACCCAGCACCTCTATGCCGGGGACGCGCCGGGCCTCCCTCTTGAACCCGGTCAGGCGGCACGGGTCACCACCGGCGCTGTGCTGCCGCAGGGCGCAGACTGCGTCGTGTGGCAGGAGGACACCCTGGCCGACAGCCAGACCGTGGTTATTTCACGCAGCCTGGCCGCCCTGCGCAACTGCCGCATGTGTGGGCAGGACATGGAAGCTGGCAGCCTGCTTGCCGAAAGCGGCGACGTGCTGCACAGCGGCACGCTCAGCCTGCTGGCTGGTCAGGGGCATGCCCATGTGCGCGTTTTTTGCCGCCCCAGGGTCAGCCTGCTGGCAACAGGCAGCGAACTTGTTCTGCCCGGCGCGCCGCTGCCGCAGGGCGGCATTTACAATATCAGCAGCACCCTGCTGGGTCTGCGCCTGCGCAAAATGGGCGCGCGCATCGTGCATATGGCGACAAAGGGCGACGACCGGCGGGAACTGCAGGCATATCTGGCAGAAATGCTGGCCGGGAGCGACCTTGTGATCACCACCGGCGGCGCCTCGGTGGGGCCAAGAGATCTTGTGCCCGCCATAGCCGCAGAGCTTGCGGCGCAACAGGGCGGCAGCCTGCTGTTTCAGGGTTTGCGCCTCAAGCCTGGCTCCATGACGCTGGGCGCGGCCCTGCCGCAAACACTGCTGCTGGGGCTTTCGGGTAATCCTGTGGCGGCAGCCGCCACCTTTGGACTGCTGGCTGTTCCGGTACTGAAAAAAATCAGCGGGGCGACACGCTTTGCGCCGGTGCGGCAAAAGGCCGTGGCCCGCAACGATTTTGGCTCGTTCCGCAAGGACGAACGGCGCATCGTGCTGGCGCGCCTTGAGGGCAAGGACGTGTACTTTGCCAGAGACGCCCGGCGCATGGGCCAACCGGCCCTGTGCGACGACTGCAACTGCTTTGTGGATATTCCCGCTGGCAGCAATCCGGTGCGCAAAGGCATGGAGGTAGACATCATTCTGCCCTGATCCTCGTGTGGCCTGATCCGCACAGGCGCTGTCTGTAGACAGAGATAAAATCATGCCCTATGTTGCATGGAGGAATGTTGTGGTTACTCCGCCCCCAATCCCCCCCGGGCGCACGCCTCCAGCCGGGTTCTTTACAGCCACCACCACTGAAATGGTAAAAAACACAGCCATTGTCTGGCAGGAAGCCCTGCTCGCCGCCAGCCGCATACTGCCACTGCAAAAAGACATTCCCAGCCTTTTGCGCATGCTGAAGCACTGCTGTGATTCACTCATGGCCTTCCAGCGCATCCACATCGTCGTTGCAGCCCCCATGCAGGAAAGAGCGCGGCTCTTTATGCTTGATGAAAGCGCTGGCCGCTCTGCCCTTTCAGAAGAAGACCTGATTCCCCAAAAGGGTCAGCGTGAATTCTGGAGCCAGACCGAAGTGGCCTGCCTTGATGCAGAGCAGTTGCAGCGCGATTTTCCCGCCATTGCAAATCTTGACCAGTACCGTAATGCCAGCGGCTGTCTTTTTGTACCCGTTTCCACGCTGGGTGGCTCCCACTGCGTCATGGATTTTCTCAAAACAGACGGCAGCGTTTTCAGCCCTGATTCGCTTGTTTTTTTCAGGGTGCTGGCCGGGGTGGTCACGGCTTCCGTAACAGCCATTATCAACATGGAAAGCGTGCGCCTGGAAACAGAAAACCTGCGCCGCGAGCGGGATCATTTCAGCATTCTTGTGGACGTGACCAACACTGCCATCGGCACACTTGAAATGAATGACATGGTGGAAGTGGTCGCCAGCGAGATTCGGCGATTTTTTGGCATACGCGACTTTGCCCTGCTGCTGCGCGAAGCCGACGACATGTTTTCCTTCCACTGCGCGCGGCTGCCGCTGTCCGAGGCATCCCCCACAGCGCCAGCAGGAACGTTTCCGCTGTCGGGAAGCCTGTTCAACCGCTGCAACGACATCGACGAACCGCTGCTGGTGCGGCAGGGCGACATTGCAAAACTTTCGCGCAAAGACCCGGCCTCGGATTTCATTCTTGGCAACGGCAACCAGGCTGCGGGGCTTTTTCCCCTGTATTTTGGGCAGTACTGCCTTGGGGCCATGTTGCTTGCGCACAGCCACCCCGATGTTTTTACCAGCGAATCTGTCAGCCTGCTGGCCCAGATAGCCTCGCGCGTGGCTATTGCCGTGCGCAACGCCCTCGACTACACCACGGTTACTGTCCAAAAAAATCATCTTGCCCAAGAAAACCTGTATCTTTCAGAGCAGATACTGCACCAGTCGGATCCTGGGGTCATCATTGGGCAAAGCCCTGCCATACTACGCGTGTTGCAACAAGTGGACATGGTGGCCGCCAGCGACAGCACCGTGCTGCTGCTGGGTGAAACCGGTACAGGCAAGGAACTTTTCGCCCAGGCTATCCACAACCGCAGCCCGCGCAAATCCAAACGCATGGTCAAGATGAACTGCGCCGCAGTTCCTGCCGGCCTTCTGGAAAGTGAGCTTTTCGGCCACGAAAAAGGCGCTTTTACTGGCGCGACCGCGCAACGCAAGGGCCGCTTTGAACTGGCCCAAGGCAGCACCCTGATGCTGGATGAAGTGGGGGATATTCCGCTGGAATTGCAGCCCAAATTGCTGCGCGTGCTGCAATCGCGCGAAATTGAACGCCTTGGTGGTCATAAAATCATACCCGTGGATGTGCGCCTGGTGGCGGCCACCAACAGAAACCTTCAGGAAATGGTGCTCGACGGCACCTTCAGGGACGACCTGTTCTATCGCCTTAATGTTTTTCCTATCGCCATTCCGCCGCTGCGCGAGCGTCGCGAGGACATTCCTCTGCTGGCCAAGCACTTTACCCAGCAGATGGCGCGGCAAATGAAAAAGAACATCACAAATATTCCCTCAGCTGCTCTGCGCTGGCTTTGCGAACAGCCGTGGCCCGGCAACGTGCGCGAACTGGCCAATGTTATCGAGCGCGCCGTGATTCTCTCCAGTGGCCCCAACCTGAATATCTGCCCGCTGGAAGTTCCCGCGCCTGTTGCAGCGCATTTTCAGCGCAGGCACGAGTCTTCTGCTCAGGCTGCGCCCGCGCATCCCATCCGCCCTGCCCATACGGATACCCACCACCAGCCCGGCGAGACCAACAGCGAGCGCGACCGGATTGTGGCCGCCATTCTGGCCTGTAACGGCGTCATGGCTGGTTCGCGAGGGGTGGCGGCCATGCTTGGCCTCAAACGCACAACCCTGCTCTCGCGCATGCAACGCATGGGTATTGATATCAAGGACGTGCTGGAAACGCGCGGGTAAACGCAGCCAGTCTGACTCCGCATCGCCTAAACGATCCAACTATCTGGCATGCTTTTACAGCATGGGAACCTGCCTTCGGGAGAATCATATACTGCCCCCATTAACATGGCAGCCTTGTTAATGGGGGCAGTATATGACACAGACCCGGCTCCCACCGGGCATGAAGGGCACAAGCCGCAACTGGTACGGGTTGCCGTGCCAAGCAAACCGGACTTTTGGGGTGGTAATGTCTGATAGGAGGCTCACAACCATTTAGCCCCGCTTTTGTGTTATTATCAGCACACCTCGTCCGGCTTGGGATACGGCTCTATGGGCAACCTTAAACGGCGTCGCCAGTCAGCCTTTAGAAACCTCACATAGCGGAACTGCCGCAGCGTATGTAGGGCCGCACGGTGAAGGTTATTGCGCAGATATGCCCCACGTTGGAGCGCCCCAAGCACTGCGGCGCTGGCGGATAGCGTGCGGTCAAGCTCCGCGCCGTCAACGGCAAAGGACGCCTCAACGCCCGGCGCATTAACATCATACGCGACAGGCGGCAGCAGCACTAACCTGGAGAGATGTATAAAGCCGCGCCCCTTTCGGGGACACGGCCTTTTTTCATGCCGAAAGGCGCTGTATGCCAGCGGCCTCCGGGCCTTTTGCATGACTTCTGCAATCAGCGTCTGGCAGCGGCCTGCGCGGCTTTTTCAAAGTCTTCCAGGCTGCCCTTGCCCAGCAGGCGAGCAAGACAGGAATACCGCTCCATTGCAGTATTGCGGCCCTCACCCCGGGCGCGCTCCAGATCCTGCGCATACAGTTCCAGAGTTGCGGGCGAAAGGGTTTCCAGTTCGCAGCGCAGATAATTTTTAAAGGCCGCACTGCCGTCAGAGATGATGACATGCGGATATCTGGCAGAGGCCTCGCGCATGAAGGCGGCCTCGGCATCGGCGATTGCGTCCAGCAGGGGGCCGTCTTTCAGCGGCGGCAGGCGGTTATCCATGCGGGCGTATTTTTCAATCATGACATTGCGCCCCTCGGCTTCAGCATGGCGCAGGTCTTCCAGATACGAGGCAAGCGTGGCCCGGCTCAGGGGTTCGTGCGCCATGCGCCGCATGAGCCTGAAACTGTCGGGCCGCTGCTGGCACGAGGCGGGACCGCCCTCATTGGGCGTCGCCAGAAACATGACAAGCTCTCTTTCAATGATCTCGGCCAGCAAGGCCGCACGGTCATCCGGTTCAGCCTGGCAGATCTGCGCAGCTCCGGCCTGCTCCGCCAGGGCACGGCGACACAGATCAAGGTTTTTCCTGTAGCTTGCAACCTCCGAGCCAGTTCCCTTGCCAAGGCGGCCATAACAGGCCACAGCGGCTTCCAGCATACTGACGGCCTCGTCCCACTGACCGGCAGAGGCCAGCGCCACGCCCAGGTTGCCCAGTGAAAAAGCCGTGTCTTCGTGATCGCCCAAAACGCTCTGCCGCAGGGCCACAGCCTGGCGGTGCAGGGCAATGCCCTGATCGGTCAGGCCGCGCTCCTCATAGAGGCGTCCAAGATTGTTCAGGCACGTTCCCAACTGCTGATCGGGCACGCCTGATGCGCGGGCAAGTTCTTCCCAGATGCCCTTGGCCTGCAAAAGGATATCTTCGGCGGTATGCCAATCCTTTTTGCGGTAATACGCTGCGGAAAGATGCAAAAGCGCGCTGGCCACACGTGGAGACCGCTCGCCAAAGGCCGCTTTGCAGGCCCTGACGGCTTCCTGCCCCAAGGCCGCGCTTCCTTCCATATCACCCAATTCCAGCCGAAGGTGGGCCAGATTCTGCATGACGCCCAGCGTCAACGGAGAGGAAGGCCCGGCAGCAACACCAAGCAAGGCAAGGCTTTCTTCAAGGGCAGCCACAGCCTCGGCAGCCTGACGCTGTGCGAACAGGGCGCGCGCCAATCCTTCAAGAGCCATCGCCCGGCACAAGGGGGCGTTGTCGCAAGACCGCAGTAGGGTACGCAATTTGGCGGTGCAGTCTTCAGGGCGGCCCTGCGCCAGCAGATCCAGTGCGGCCTGCAACTCTTCATTCCAATGCCTGTTGCCATCCATGCTTGTCTCCTTATACGGCCTTTTCAGGCTGAGAACTCCTGGCGGTGAAAAGCTTTCACCCTGCGACTAAAGGCATGGCCGTCAACCCCGGCCAGCTTCGTCAATCCAACCAGCCCATGCACTGCTCCGCAACGTCTGTAGATCAGAGGACCTTTGAACTGATTTACATTTCACTTTGACATTCTGCCGAAACTTCGCTTTTTCGGCAGAAGTTACGCCACGCTACGGCAAGCTGCACGCCCGTACAGCGCTGGAGCATTTGGACTTTTTCAAAGGTAACATGTTCCAGTTTGTCAGGACGGATCAAGCGGAAGTCTCGCTGCTGCCCTGCCTATCCCTGCAACATGTCCATGCGCCGCAATTCAGGTTCCTGCACATGACGCATGAGCTGCGGTCCATGCGCCCAGAGCCAGTCGCCAGGATCCTGACTCAGTCCCTCGCTGCGCAAGTGACTGGCCACCTGGGCGCAAAGACTTTCCACCAAGCGGGCTGCTTCCATATTTTCACTGCCGCGCAGGGGCTGCGCGGCCAGGGCCGTCAGCACGCGCGCTGTTTCCGCGCCAAGCACGGGCAAAGAGGCCGCGAGGCGGCCTGCCCATTTATAAAATGGCATATACCGCCCGTTGCACAGATACGCCATGGAGAGCGCTGCCTCCGCAAAGCGGGCCGCGCACAGCATGGCGGCGAGTCCGTCCCCGCGCATAAGGCACCGGGGAAGATTGTATTGCCCCGCCTGCGCCATGACCATGCAGCGGGCCGCCATTTTTTTCAGCCGCACATCACGTGGGCAGCCCCCCTGCAACACCGTGCGCCACCGCGTGAACTCGCCTGCGTTGTCCTCGAACACCTCGCCGTTGGTGCAGGCCGCCAACTGGTATTCAGGGATGGCAAACCACTCCTGCCATGTGCCGGGAAGGTGCGTCAGGCCGGTGAAAAATCCGTAAAAATCCTCCAGAGCCAACGGCCCCACCCGGCCAATACGGCACTCGGGAGCAAGCCTGCTTTCAAACCCCTCAAAACGGTGGGGCAGCAAGGCCATGGTCGCCTCGATACGGGCTGTGTTGCGGCGCAGTTCTTCGCGGGGCAGCCACAGGCAGAACGCGGGGCCGAAATCGTGATCGCGCGAAGCCTCGTCGTCGCAACCGAAGCATTCAGACCCTTCGCCCACAAGTCCTGCGGCGGCATTGGGCATGACATCGGGCAGTTCCCGCCACAGGATGGGACGACAGACAGCATAGAAGGCTTTGGCCAGAGCAAGTCCCTGCATGGCTATTCTCCGGTTATGGAACGGCGTGCGTCAGGCACTCCGTAGGTTGTTGCGCTGCGACCGCTTCAATCTTTGGACGTAGTGTCATTGAGAACATCTTTTGCCGCCATTGTAGCGCCGCACGCTTCAGGGCCCGTCCGGACCAGTCAGGGCAAACAGGCTTTCAAACGCTGTGCCGTCGCAAAGACGCTGTCTCTGGCCCCTCACAGGCCACAGAACATTTTACATTGCCCCATAATAAAAGTTTCAGGGGGTGGAGGCGTGGGGGGGAGACCCTTTTGCAAAAGGGTCACACGCCCCCACAAAGCTATTCCTGCTCCAAAGGCCTGCGCACACTGCCGGGACGGCTGACCTTTGCGATGACCTCGGTAACGAACAGGTCTTCATGGCTGGTGGTCCAAAAATCCGTGACATAGCGTTCGTAAGCGCTTTTATCGCAAATATAGTTATTGGCGGTGCACCAGCGCTGGATTTTCCTGTACGTGTCCCTGATGGTTTCATGCGGCCCGATATGGTAGCAGCTGGCGGCCAGAAAACCGCCAAAATCCCTGGTCTGTTCCTGCGGGCAAGGGAAAATGTTTTTTTGCAATACTTGCATCTTCTGTTCCACATCCCTTATGCGGTCCTCAATGGAAGAAAAATTGATGATGACAGGCCCGGTGATACTGTTTTCCACTGACTCGACATAGTTGGTAAATTCAAGGTTGATGATGGCCGACTTGATGTCCAGAGTAAAAACCTGATCGTGAAAAAGCAGCTTATCGGGTTGCATATACTTCACCGACACGCTCTGGAGGCAGTTTTCAAGCACCATTTCCGCCTCATGCAGCAGTTCAAGCCAGTCGCGCACAGAAGTAAGCCGCAGGTGCAGGACTTTTTCTTCTTCACGCAGAGCGCCGATCTTGTCCATGAACATTTCACGCAGAGCGGTAAGCGACGTATTGCTGCCTACCTCGAAAGCCGCGCGAATCTCTCCCAGATGAAAGCCCATCTGCTTGTAATACTTCAGGGGCGGTACAGCGAGCAGATCTTCCTGCGTATAATAGCGGTAATTGTTGGTTCCGTGCCGTTTGGATGAAATAAGCCCAAGATCGTCATAAAAGCGCAAGGCTTTTTTGGATATCTTGGAGATATCGCTCATCTGGCTGATGGTATAGCCGCGTTTGGTCATGGCATCACCCGAAATTTCCTGTGATTGGCATGGGGAAAGGCCTGATTCATAACAACGTGACGCAGGGGGGAGAGGAACAAGTCATCTGCAGATGATCCCAGCGTGGGCAACGCTGCCGGAGCAGAAGACAGGGCGGAGCGGCTGCGCTCACATCAAATCCGCGTGCCTCGGGAGGAGGCAAACCCTCCCCCGGAGACATGCGTGCCGTTTAGTCAGGTATATAGCGATTTATGGTCGCAACGCTTTCGGCATTGGCCCGAAAATACATGCGTACCTCATTGTTTTCATCCAGGTCATAGCGTGACTCTTCAACAAGCCCGTTGGCCTGCGCCGTCATAAGGGCCGTGAGGATGTCAGGTTTGGTAAAGGCCCGAAAAGAGCTGTACTGCCCCTTAAGGGCATCCATCACATCTTCGGTGCAGGCTTCACTCACCGTCGTCATATATTTAAGGATAGCATAGTTCAATGGCTTCATGGCGATCTATCCCTTCTTTTTAAAATATTCCAGCGGGTTAACCGCAATAATAAAGATGCCGATCACCATGATCACAGCGGCCAGCCAGGCGATGGGCGCCAAGGCAAAGCCGTCCTGGCCAAACCACAGGCCAAGCACGATCCAGCAGAAGAACGGCCCCCAGAAAGAAAACGCGCCGTTGCAGGCCATGCCCAGGGCGGTGCCGCACATGGCGTTGCCCTTGTACCACAGCATGAATCCAAACCATGCACCCAGGCCGGCAACGAGAAACCACGGCATGGCAGTGGTATCGGTAAAGGCCGTGGTGATCATCGTAAAGGCGCTGTCGCCGCCGAAGAAGGCAAAGATAGGCACCAGCACGCAAAGGTTGGTGAGCCCGGAAGTAACCTGGCGGATGGTGATGCCGATTTCAGGATCAATCATGGACGTGGCGTATCCACCAACGCACCCTTCAAGTCCCCAGCCGAAAGCGGCCAGAAAACCGAAAGCCAATCCCAGAAAAAGATCCGGCGGCGCGTCTTCGGCAAGGCCGGTGCTGCCGATAAGCGCGCTGGCCCCGAAGCAGATGAAGATGCCAAGCAGGGTGCGCGGCGTGAGGGGCTGCTTAAAGAGAAACCGGCTCAAAATAGTGCCGATGGCCGGGCAAAGGGCGCTGATGGGCACAATGATGGAGCCTGCGCTCTTCAGGCCCAGCACATAGCACGTGCTGGCCAGAGGGCCGCCGATAACGGCCGCGCCGATAAGGATAAGCCCTGGCTTGCTTTTCACGCAGCGGAAAAAGTCGCCCATCTTGCCCCTGAAGGTGGCTATGAGGACGGCCCAGAGGGCGCTGCACGTGTCAGTGGTGGCAGCGCCAAGAGCGCCCAGCAGAAACAGGGTTGAAAATTCGGAAAGCCCCGACTCCCCCCCGTACCATACAGACCAGACGCCCATGGTCATGGCCAGGGTCATAAAGGCCGTATACGTGCCGTAGGTCATCCCCGACATGATTGCCGTGAAAATGCCGCGCCGCCTGAAACTGCTGACCAGTTTGTCCTTGGCGGCCTCCGCTGCGGGGATGTCGCGCAGATCCGGTACCGCGACGGGTTTTGCCGTGTGCTCCATGGCATAACTCCTTCTCTCGCAAAAGATGTGTGAAAATGACGAAGGAAATGCCCTTGCCCCGGCAAAGACCGCCTCGCCCGCCTTTGCATAAGCATAAGATTACCCCGAACGGGAAGGTCAACAGGGTTTGCAGTTGTTACCGTCAAAAAGTGTATTTTTTCTGACAAGATTGTCGCGTTTTTTCTCTATATATAAAAACTTATTATATTTTATATATAATTTGATAAATAAAATCGCCTGTAAATTCAGCCCCATATTTTGATTGTTTAATCAGTTTGTTTTAGATTTTCTGCTTTTTTCCTCCTCCGACAAAAATCTTTTCAAACAAAAAAATGAAAAGGGCTTGACTTTGCCCTACAGGGGAAAGCTTACAACTTAAACAAGCACTATTTTCACTGCTGTCAAGAATGGCTTGCGGCACAAATACGAAGAGCATGGAGCATGTATGCAGTATGCAGGTGAGGAGGCAATGGGCCTCATTGAGACGCTGGGCATGGTGCCCGCCATCTATGGCGCGGATTACATGCTCAAAGCCGCGAACGTAGATCTTCTGGCCTACGAAAACGTCGGTTCCACCCTCGTAACCATTATGGTGAGGGGAGATGTGGCGGCCGTGCAGGCGGCCGTGGCCGCCGGGGCCGCTGCCGCTGCCAGCGTGGGCAAGCTCACGGCGCAGAACGTCATGCCGCGTCCCGTGCGCGGCGTGGGCGGCATCGCCATGGCCCACGCCCTTGATTCCGTGCCTGAAGACGATCCTGGCCTGCGCTCGCTGGGCATGATTGAAACCTTCGGCATCATCTATCTTATGGAAGCGGCCGACGCCATGATCAAAACCGCCGACGTGGAACTCATCGGCTATGAAAACGTGGCCTCCGGTTACTGCTCGGCTCTGGTGCAAGGCGATGTGGCGGCTTGCAAGTCCGCCGTGGAAGCCGGGGTCAAGGCCGTAAAAAATATGGGTGCAGATGTGTACAGCTCATGCGTCATCCCCACGCCCCACCGCCAACTGGTCAGACTGGTGCGGCGCTACGCCCTGGCCTAGCAGGGCACAACTACGGAGCCAAAAGCATGATCGGCGACAAGGACCTCATTTCCATACAGCAGGCGCGTATTCTGGCTGAAAACGCCGCTGAGGCGCGCAAAAAGCTGGCCGCCATGTCGCAGGAAAGCCTGGATGCCGCAGTGGAGGCCATGGCCGACGCGGTGGAATCCCACGCCCAGTCCCTTGCCGTCATGAGCCATGAAGAAAGCGATTGTGGCCGCTGGCAGGACAAAATGGTCAAAAACCTCTTTGTCTGCCGCCGCGTGCGCCAGAGCCTGCGCGGCATGCGCTGCGTAGGACGCCTCAACGATCCGGTGCAGGAAGGCGTGTTCGATGTGGGCGTTCCCCTGGGCGTCATCGTGGCTCTTTGCCCCGTGACCAGCCCCGTGTCCACCGCAGTCTATACTGTACTGCTGGCCATCAAGTCCGGCAACGCCGTCATACTTTCCCTGCATCCCCGCGCCGTGGACAGCATGCGCCGCGCCCTTGATATCATGATTGCCGCCGGGCTGTCCCAGGGCCTGCCCGAAGGGGCCATATCCTACCTCGATATCGTGGCCAAAAGCGGCACCGAAGAACTTATGTGCCATCCCGAAGTGGCCCTGGTCATGGTTACAGGCGTGCTCGGCATGTTCGAGGCCGCCAGGGCGAGCGGCAAGCCGCTCATCTACGGCGGCACGGGCAACGGCCCTGCCTTCATCGAGCGCAGCGCGGATATCCCCGCCGCCGTCAGGCACATCATTGCCAGCAAGACCTTCGACAACGGGCTGGCCCCCTCGGCGGAGCAGTGCGTCATTGTGGACGGCTGCATTGAACGTCAGGTGCGCCGCACGTTTCAGGATAAGGGCGCGTACTTCATGAGCGACGACGAAGCGCATGCCCTCTGCCGCGTGCTTTTTTACGAAGATGGCCGCCGCCACCGCCACATGGTGGGCCAGTCCGCCGAAGCCCTGGCCGCCAAAGCCGGCTTCGCCATTCCCGCCGGAACAAGCGTGCTCATGGCCGAACGCAAATATGTCGCAGGACGCGACCCTTACATCAGGGAACTGCTTTCGCCCGTACTTGGCTACTATGTGGAGCCGGACTGGATGCACGCCTGTGAAAAATGCGTGGAACTGCTGCTGCAGGAACGCCACGCCCAGACGCTGTCCATCCACAGCCGCGATGAAGAGGTCATCAGCCAGTTCGCCCTCAAAAAACCCGTGGCGCGCCTGCTGGTGAACACAGGGGCGGCCTTTGGCGGCATGGGAATGACAACAAATCTCACACCAGCCATGACCCAGGGCAGCGGTCTGGCGGGCTACGGCATCACCTCGGACAGTATTTCGCCAATGAATCTCATTTACCGCAGAAAAATAGGCTATGGCGTGCGCGATTTCGCCCCCCTGGCGGATCTTGCCGCCCAGTCCGCCCCCGACCGGGGCGCGACCAGCAACGAGCAGAACTACGACCTGCTCAGGCGTGTGCTGCGCGAAGCACTGGGTGCTCTGCCCCAGGCCCGGTAGCCCGGGTCGAAGCCAGATGCCCAAGGCCACTCTGACTGCACAATATGGAGGATACAACGTGGATCTTCATGATTTTTCAAGTAAAATAGCCGAAGTAACAAAGAGTCTTTCACCCCAGGAGCGTGAGCAGCTGCGCAAGATTTTCGCCACTGCCACCCTGCCTTCGCACAATACTGCCTCCACTGCGGTTCAGGCGGCTCCCGCCGCCCAGTCCGGCCCTGGCGTGCCTGAAGGCCCCACCCAGCGCCACGTGCTGCTGAAAGAAAATTACCTCAAGCAGGTGCCGCGCATCACCATTCACCGCGCGCGCACCATCACCAAGATTGACAAGGAAAACCCCGGCATGCCGCGCATCCTGCTGCGGGCCACGGCTTTCCGCCACTGCTGCGAAAATGCGCCCCTGGTCATTCAGGATCATGAACTCATCGTGGGCGCTCCCAACGGCGCTCCCCGCGCCGGGGCTTTTTCGCCCGACATTTCCTGGCGCTGGCTGCGGGACGAGATGGACAGCATCGCCACCCGCCCCCAGGACCCCTTCCATATTGCTGAAGAAGACAAAAAAATCCTGCGCGAAGAAGTCTTCCCCTACTGGGAAGGCAGGTCCGTGGACGAATACTGCGAGGCGCAGTACCGCGAAGCCGGCCTGTGGGAACTTTCGGGCGAATCCTATGTGTCCGACTGCTCCTACCACGCCCTCAACGGCGGCGGCGACTCCAACCCCGGCTACGACGTCATCCTGATGAAGAAGGGCATGCTGGACATTCAGCGCGAAGCCCGCGAACACCTGGAGCATCTGGACTACGAACGCCCTGAGGATATCGACAAGATTTACTTCTACAAATCGGTCATTGAAACCACCGAAGGCGTCATGATCTACGCCCGGCGCATGTCCGAATACGCCGCCCAGTTGGCCGCCCGCGAAAATGACCCCAAGCGCAAGGCCGAGCTGCTCAAGATTTCAGAAGTCAACGCCCGCGTGCCCGCCCACGCCCCCACCAACTTCTGGGAAGCCATCCAGTCCGTATGGACGGTGGAATCCCTGCTGGTGGTTGAAGAAAACCAGACCGGCATGTCCATCGGCCGCGTTGACCAGTACATGTACCCCCTGTTCAAGGCCGACATTGAATCTGGCCGCATCACCCCCTACGAGGCCTTTGACCTCGCGGGCTGCATGCTCATCAAGATGTCCGAAATGATGTGGCTGACCAGCGAAGGCAGCTCCAAGTTCTTCGCGGGCTACCAGCCCTTTGTCAATATGTGCGTGGGTGGCGTCACCCGCGAAGGGCGCGACGCCACCAACGAGCTGACCTTCCTGCTCATGGATGCGGTGCGCCACGTTCGTATCTACCAGCCTTCGCTGGCCACCCGCGTGCATAACTCCTCGCCGCAGGAGTACCTGAAAAAGATCGTTTCCGTCATCCGTTCCGGCATGGGCTTTCCCGCCGTACACTTTGACGACACCCATATAAAGATGATGCTCGCCAAGGGCGTGAGCATGGAAGACGCCCGCGACTACTGCCTCATGGGCTGCGTGGAACCGCAAAAAGCCGGGCGTCTCTACCAGTGGACCTCCACCGCCTACACCCAATGGCCCATCTGCATCGAACTTGTGCTCAACCATGGCGTGCCCCTCTGGTACGGCAAGCAGGTCTGCCCCGACCTCGGCGACCTGAGCCAGTTCGACACCTATGAAAAGTTCGACGCCGCCGTCAAGGAACAGATCAAGTACATCACCAAATGGTCCAGCGTGGCCACGGTCATTTCCCAGCGCGTTCAGCGCGACCTGGCCCCCAAGCCGCTCATGTCCATCATGTACGAAGGCTGCATGGAAAAAGGCCTTGATGTGGCCTCCGGCGGCGCCATGTACAACTTTGGCCCCGGCGTGATCTGGAGCGGTCTTGCCACCTATGCGGACTCTATGGCCGCCATCAAGAAGCTTGTGTACGACGACAAAAAATACACCCTGCAGCAGATGAACGAGGCCCTCAAGGCCAACTTCGAGGGTTACGACGCCATGTTGGCCGACTGCCTTGCCGCGCCCAAGTACGGCAACGACGATGACTACGCCGACAGCATCGCCGCCGACCTCGTGGCCTTTACCGAACGCGAACACCGCAAATACAAGACGCTCTACTCCGTTTTGAGCCACGGTACGCTCTCCATTTCCAACAACACGCCCTTCGGCCAGCTGCTCGGCGCGTCAGCCAACGGCCGCAAGGCCTGGCTGCCGCTTTCCGACGGCATCAGCCCCACCCAGGGCGCGGACTACAAGGGCCCCACGGCCATCATCAAGAGCGTGTCCAAGATGTCCAACGACAACATGAACATCGGCATGGTGCACAACTTCAAGCTTCTGCCGGGCCTGCTGGACACCCCCGAAGGCGAACAGGGCATCATCACCCTTATCCGCTCGGCCAGCATCCTCGGCAACGGCGAAATGCAGTTCAACTATCTGGACAACAAGACCATGCTTGAAGCCCAGAAGAGCCCCAAGGACTACCGCGACCTTGTGGTGCGCGTTGCCGGTTACAGCGCCTTCTTTGTGGAGCTGTGCAAGGACGTGCAGGACGAAATCATCAGCAGAACAGTACTGCGCCACTTTTAGAATTCTGGCGCAGGCCGCGCCCCCCTGTTCTCGTGGAGGGGGCGCGGCCCAAAAGACAGCAATCGTGAAACGACAGGACAGACGGCAAGGGTAGCACCGTGATCGAAAGAAAAGCCAAAATTTTCAACATACAAAAATACAATATGTATGACGGTCCGGGCATACGTACACTGGTTTTTTTCAAGGGTTGTCCCTTGCGCTGCCAGTGGTGTTCCAACCCTGAAAGCCAGACCCGCCGCTACGAAGTCATGTTCAAGAAGGACGTGTGCATCAATTGCGGCGCCTGTGTGGCCGTCTGTCCCGTGGGCATCCACAGCATGACCAACGCCGGTGCCTGCCACGTTGTGGACAGGACCAAGGATTGCATAAACTGCGGCAAGTGTGTGCATGCCTGTCCCGAAGCGGCCCTGGCCATAGCCGGAGAACAGAAGGGCATTTCAGAACTGCTTGAAGTGGTGGAACAGGATTGGCTTTTTTACGAAAACTCCGGCGGCGGCGTCACGGTGGGCGGTGGTGAACCCCTGGCGCAGCATGAGGCTGTGGCAAACCTGCTGCTGGCCTGTCGGCACAAGGGCATCCACACCGCCATGGAGACTTCGGGCTACGCCAAGCTTGACGTGGTTCGCGACATGGCAGATGTGTGCGATATTTTTCTCTTCGATATCAAGCACATGGACGCAGACAGGCACTATAAACTCACCGGCGTGCGCAATGAGGTCATCCTGACCAACCTGAAGTGGCTGCTTGAAAACGGCTGTAACGTGAACATCCGCATGCCCCTGCTCAAGGGCTATAATGATGACGATGCCGAAATACACGCCGTAGGCCGTTTTTTGACCGGGCATGCCCACAGAAAAAATTTCAAGGGCATCGACCTGCTGCCCTATCACAAGATGGGAGTGAGCAAGTACGCCCAGATCGACGTGGAGTATCCCATCAAGGACAATCCCGTTCTGGACGACACCGACTTGCAGCGCATTGAGAATATTCTCAAAGGCTACGGCCTGGCCGTGAAGGTCATCAAACACTAATCGCGGTCCAAATTCAGGAGAAAGCCATGCTGGCACTGGGACTCATAGAAACCAAGGGGCTCATAGGAGCTATTGAGGCGGCTGACGCCATGCTCAAGGCGGCGGATGTTCGCCTGCTGGAAAAATCCCTGGCAACCGGCGGTCTTGTGACCATCACCGTAGCTGGCGAGGTTGCCGCCGTGCAGTCGGCGGTGGATGCGGCGCGGGCCTCCCTTTCCCGTATTGAAGGGGTCGTGTGCGTGTCCTGCCACGTCATTCCCCGTCCGGACAGCGGCCTTGGGAGCATCCTGCTGCTGCAACCTGGCGGCCAAAGTCCGGCGGCTCCGGCCAGCGCGGCCCCTGCCGCCGCCAAAAATGCGGCCTGGGCCAAAACCATTGAAACCGAAGCCATTGAAATTGTGGAAATAGTGGAAGAAACCCCTGCCCCCGCAGCCCCGATAGGAGGCGCGAAGGCCGATACAGGAACAAAGGCAGCCGCCCAAGAACAGGAAGCCTATGATCCCGAAAAATGCAAAACCATGAGCATGAACAAACTTCGTCAGCTTGCCCTGACCATGAAGGTTGATCTCAGCCGTGAGCAGATCGCCTCAGCCAACAGGCAAACCCTGATGAACGCCATCGACCGGGCGGCACGGAAGGAAAAGGAGTAAAACATGGTTGATAAGGATTTACTCTCCATTCAGGAGGCCCGCGCCCTTGTACGCGCGGCGCGCAAAGCTCAGCCCGAATTCGCGCAATTGAGCCAGGACCGCGTGAACGAGGTTGTCAGGGCCGTTTCCGAGGCCACTGCTGCCCAGGCTGAAACCCTGGCCAACATGGCTGTTGAGGAAACCGGTTTCGGCAAGCCCCAGGACAAAAAGATCAAGAATCTGCTGGCCAGCGAAAAGGTCTATGCCTGCATCAAGGACATGAAGACCATAGGCGAACTGCATTCCGACCCGGTCAGCAAGATTGTGGAAATCGCCGTGCCGGTGGGTGTCATTGCAGGCATCGTGCCTTCCACCAATCCGACGTCCACAGTTATCTACAAGTCGCTTATCGCGCTCAAGGCGGGCAATGCCATTGTCTTCACCCCGCACCCCAGCGCCCGCAACTGCATCGCCAAAACCGTGGAAATCATCCAGAGCGCCCTGCGTTCCTGCCATGTGTCCCCCGATCTTGTGAGCAGCATCAGCATGCCTTCCATTGAAGGCACCAATGAACTCATGAAGATCAGCGACCTCATCCTGGCCACCGGCGGCCCCGGCATGGTCAAGGCTGCCTACAGCTCAGGCACGCCCGCTCTGGGCGTGGGCGCTGGCAACGTGCCTGCCTACATCGAACGTACCGCCAATGTTGAAGACGCCGTGACCAAGATCATGAGCAGCAAAACCTTCGACAACGGCACCATCTGCGCTTCGGAGCAGTCCGTCGTCACTGATGCCTGCATTGCCGACAAGGTGCGCGCCACCATGGAAGCTCAGGGCTGCTACTTCCTCACGGGCGACAAGCTCACCAAGGTCAAGCAGGTTATGGAACGCGGCAACGGCAGCATGAACCCCGCCATCGTGGGCCGCGACGCTCTGAGCATCGCGCGTGTCGCTGGCATCGAAGTGCCGCAGGGCACCCGTCTGCTGGTTTCCGACGAAAAGGGCGTTGGTCCCAAGTATCCCTTCAGCAAGGAAAAGCTCACTGCCCTGCTGGGATTCTATGTGGTTGAAGACTGGCGTGAAGCCTGCGAACTGTGCATCGCCCTTCTGCACAACGGCGGCGTGGGACACTCCCTGGCCATCCATTCGCAGAATGAAGAAGTCATCCGTGAATTCGGACTCAAAAAGCCCGTGTCACGCATGCTTGTGAACACTCCCTCGACCCAGGGAGCCGTGGGCATTTCCACCGGCCTCTTCCCCTCCTTCACCCTGGGCTGCGGCGCGGTGGGCGGCAGCGCAACGTCCGACAACGTGACGCCCCTGAATCTTCTTAACGTGCGCCGCGTGGCCTATGACCTGCACTCGCAGGGCTGCTCGTGCGCAACCCCCGCCTCGTGCGGCGTTTCCACCGTGGCGGGCATCTCCCCCTCTGGATCTCCGGCGGGGGGCTATCCGCCTTCCGCCGGACTTTCAGGCTGCTGCCACCACGGCGCCAGCCATGAGGCCGTGGTGGCCCCGCAAGCTGCCGCAGCAGCGGCCGTGGGCGGTCTGGACATCAACGCCGTCACGGAAATGATCGTGGCGGAACTGAAAAAAGTTTTATAAGCCCCGGCCCGGCCACGCCGCAGCCGCCAAACCAGCAATTAAAAAAATTATTGTAAAAATCTAAGGAGATACCGCTATGACCAACTCATCCAACGCCCTTGGCATGATCGAAACCCGTGGCCTCGTCGGCGCTGTTGAAGCTGCTGATGCTATGGTCAAGGCCGCCAACGTTACCCTTATCGGCCGCAGCCAGGTGGGCGGCGGACTTGTCACCGTGATGGTGCGTGGCGACGTGGGCGCTGTGAAAGCCGCCACCGACGCTGGCGCTGCCGCTGCCAAGAAAGTAGGCGAGCTCGTGAGTGTGCACGTCATCCCCCGCCCCCACAGCGAAGTAGAGATGATTCTGCCCCACCGCGAAGGCTAGTTTACCCCTTACCCCCCCACACCCGATCCCGGCGGCGACGGATTCCCTACCCCGTTCGCCGCCGGGCGGTGGAGCCGAAATGAATACGCAGATGAACGAGCAAGTCCTTAAAGATATTCTGGCTGGCGTGGTGCGCAAGGTGCTGACTCAGGAATGTGCAAGCTCCCCTGCCGCCACAATGAATGCCGGGCCCATTCCGGTAGAAATTTCCGCCCGTCACGCCCATTTGAGCGTGGCCGACGCCATGACGCTTTTTGGTGAGGCCCTGCGCCCCGACAGGCCGCTTTCGCAGCCTGGACAGTTTCTGAGCACCGGCCGTGTGCGCCTCATCGGCCCCAAGGGCGTTATGGATAACGTGGCCGTGCTTGGCCCCTCCCGCAGCACTTCGCAGGTTGAGATTTCCCGCACGGACGCGCGCTCCCTTGGCATCAATCCGCCCGTCCGCCAGAGCGGTGACATTGACGGCACGCCGGGCATCATCCTGGCGTCGTCCACAGGCATTGTGGGGCTGGAATGCGGCGTTATCGTGGCTTCGCGCCACATCCACATGCACACGGACGACGCCCGCCGTTTTGGCCTCAAAGACAAAGATATGGTCGATGTGCGGCTTGAAACCGAACGTCCTATGATTCTGGAAAACGTGCTGGTGCGTGTCAGCGACGACTTCAAGCTGGCCATGCATATTGATGCCGACGAAGGCAACAGCTCCGGCTGGAAGCCCGGCACCAACGGAACCATCATCGGAATGAGCAGAGGCTAGATATGGACTTTACCGCCGCTGACAAGCTTATGGATACCCTTGAGAAATGCCGCAAGAAGCCCCGCAAGGTCACACCTTCGGAGCCGCTCTATGTAGGCGTGGACCTCGGCACGGCCTATATTGTCGTGGTGGCGGTCAATGCCAAAAAACAGCCTGTGGCGTGCGCCATGCGCTTTGCCCAGGTGGTCAAGGACGGCCTTATCGTCGACTACACGGGCGGCCTGCGCATTGTGCGCGAGCTTACCGAGGAACTGGAAGAAAAACTGGGCCGCAAGCTTGAAAAAGCCGCCATCGCCGTGCCCCCCGGCACCAGTGAACGTGACTGCGCCACCCACCGCCATGTGGCAGAAGGCGCAGGCTATCAGGTTACCGCCCTGCTGGACGAGCCCACGGCGGCCAACAGCGTGCTTGGCGTGCGCGACGGGGCCATTGTGGACATCGGCGGCGGCACCACAGGCATTGCGGTGCTTGAAGACGGCAAGGTCGTCTATGTGGCTGACGAGGCCACTGGCGGCACCCATGTGAGTCTTGTGCTGGCAGGTAACTACGACATCAGTTTTGAAGAGGCCGAAGACCTGAAAAAGGACAAGGCCCGGCAAAAAGAAATCCTGCCCGTGGTGCGGCCCGTCATTGAAAAGATGGGGTCCATCATCCACAGGCATGTGCAGGGGCGCAACGTGTCGGCCCTCTATCTGGTCGGCGGCACCTGCTGCCTGCCCGGTATGGAAGAGATCATCCAGAAGTACACTGGCGTGCCCACGTTCAAACCTGCCAACCCTTTTTTAGTGACGCCCCTTGGCATCGCTCTCAACTGCACGGACTAGCGATCAGACATGGAAGCCAACGCAAAAAATATTGCCGTTAATCCTGAACGGCCCACGCAAGCACTGGACACGCAGTCCCTTGTGGACGCGGTGGTGCAGCGCGTACTGGCAAAGCTGGCCTCTACCCCTCAGAGTGTCCAGCCTGCCAGCGGGCCGGTGGTTGAAATTCTGGCTCCGGCTGACGAAAAACTGAGCCACGAAGTTTCGGCGCGCCTGCCTGAAGCGCGGGTACGCTTTGAAACATCGGGCCAAACTGAAGAAGCGGCATTTTACGTCTTGCCGGAACTGGCCTGTTCCGACATGGCAGATCTGGCTCAGGGCAGAGCCTCAAGCCTTGCCCTGCGCAAGGTGCTGGAACTTCTGCTTCAGGGCAGGGAAGTGCGCGTGCTGGGCTTTGCCTACCGCGCCTACGCTGAAACGGCTCCCTATGCCCTGTTGCAGCTGTATGAAGGTTACGAGGCCGCGCTTGCCAATTTTGGCCTGACAGAGCTTGCCCCGCCTGCGGCGGACGCACGGCTGCGCCAGAGCCTTGTAACGGCAGAACATGTGACCGAGGCCGCCAAGACAGGCGCGCAGACCCTGCGCGTACCCCGTCAGGCGGTGGTAACGCCCCTGGCTCAAGAGGCAGCGGCCAACCACCATATGACCATTTTGAAAAATCTGTAGGTGTCACATGCTTATAGGCATTGTTGTCGGTAACGTCTGGGCTACCCGCAAGGAAGATTCCCTCAACGGGCTGAAGCTCATGGTCGTGCAGCGGCTTGATCTTGCCCACAACAAGCTGGCTGAAAGCTTTGTGGCGGTTGACTGTGTGGGCGCGGGCATTGGCGAGCGGGTGCTCATCACCACTGGCAGCTCTGCCCGCAAGGCGCTTTACAATCAGGAATCGCCCGTTGACGCCGCCATAGTGGGCATTCTCGATCAGGAAGAAATGATGGGCAAAAAGCCGGAGAGCGACTAGGTCATGGATACTCTTGGCATTGTGGACAGCCGCAGCATAGCCGCCGGAGCCGAAATTACCGACGCCATGCTCAAGGCCGCGCCCGTTGCTCTTATAAGGGCATCGGTGATCTGCGCCGGACGCCTGATCATTCTGGTGGAAGGCGACCGCGAAGCGGTGGAAACGTCTGTGCGCGCCGCCGAGGCCACGGGTTTTCATCTGGCCGGGCGTTACGTCATTTCCCCTGTTTCGCCCCAGGTGCAGGCAGCCCTGCGCCGCCAGCCCGCACAGCTCGCTGGCAGGGCCATGGCCGTGGTAGAATGCCGCAATGCCGCCGACGGCATTATGGCCGCTGACATAGCCGTTAAAAAGGCCGACGTCAGCCTGATGCGCCTGGTCATGGGCCAGGGCATTGGCGGCAAATCGTATTTTGTGCTTACGGGCGATGTGGCCTCTGTGCGCGAAGCTGCGCAAGCCGCCGCCGACGCGCTGGGCAAGAGTTTGCAACAGATGGTGGTCATACCCCAGCCCGATGCGGAACTTATAAAGGCATTTACAGGCACGGGCCACTAGAGCAGATTAACTTTGAGAATATACATTCTCAAAGTTAAAGGCACGCTCACTTCGGCGTTTAACCGCGCAGATAAACTGCGCTTACGCCTCCGTAGCGAACGTCTGCTCACGCAGCCGTCAGAGCAATTTAAAAGTTGAATTGCTCCAGGGCGGCTACCATAAAACCCGCCCCGCGCGGGCCTGAGAGGTACTTATGAGCAAGACTTTGATAACTGTGGACAATCTGCAGGATTATGTCACCGGCAACCGCCTGACAATGGACGGTTCCAAAATACTTACTGCCGGAGCCCGTGACGAACTGACCAGACGTGGCATTGAAGTCACCTGGGCCGACGCCCCGGCGGAATCCTGCTGCGGCTGCGGTTGCGGCGATCACAAGGCTGAAAACGCCACTGCCTGCCACAGCCCGGAACAGGAAGAACTGCTTATTGGCGTGGCCGCCATTATCAAGCAGCACTACAATATTACCGACCCCGAAGAGTTGAAAAAGGTCACGCTGGAAACCGTGGCCGCCATCAACGGCGGGTTCCATTAACAGTAGGGCGTTCCGGGTCAACAACCGGCGCTAAAAATTCCGGCGCGGCGCGCAGCGCCCGCTGTAAACAATTTTTCGGGTCTGCCCCGAAAAACAACCCCTTGAGGTAAGGAGACGACAATGGCGATGATGACTGACGCTTTGGGTATGATTGAAACCCGTGGTCTGGTGGGCGCTGTGGAAGCTGCTGACGCTATGGTGAAAGCTGCCAACGTAACCCTGATTGGCCGCGAACAGGTTGGTTCCGGTCTTGTGACCGTTATGGTGCGCGGCGACGTGGGCGCTGTGAAGGCCGCTACCGACGCTGGCGCTGCTGCCGCTTCGCGCGTGGGCGACCTTGTGAGCGTGCACGTGATCCCCCGCCCTCACGAAGAAGTGGAAATGATTCTGCCCAAATGCAAGTAAGGCCGTGCACGGCTTTACGGACCAAGCTTACACGACGGTGACGCGGGGGCGAGCTGCTCCGCCCCCGCGAATACCCCGGAGGACAACGTGACCCAGTTTTACGGAAAAACAAAGATCTGCTACGGCCCCTACGCACTGGAAACTCTTGAAAGTTTTCCGGCAAGTCACGCCTTTGTGGTAACCGACCCCTTCATGGTCAAGAGTGGCTTTGCCAATCAGGCGGTTAGCCACCTGAAGCGCAAGGGCATAACATTTGACATTTTTTCAGGTGTGGAGCCAGACCCCACCCTGCAAGCCGTGGTGGAAGCCACGGGGCTCTTTTTGCGCAGCAAGGCTGACATGATTCTCGCCCTTGGCGGCGGCTCAGCCATTGATATGGCCAAGGCCATCTCCTACTTTGGCCGCAAGGCCGACCAGGACAGAAAGACCCTGTTGGTGGCCATCCCCACCACCAGCGGTACAGGCTCGGAAGTGACCTCCATCGCCGTCATCACCGACAAGGTCAATGCGGTCAAAATCCCGCTGAACGACGAACTGCTCATCCCCGATGCCGCCATTCTTGACGCGCGCTTCACCCGCACGGTGCCGCCGCAGGTGACGGCCTCCACGGGCATGGACGTGCTCACCCACGCGGTCGAGGCCTATACCTCCCGCCACAGCAACGTTTTTACGGCCATTTATGCCGAACGGGCCATCCGCAACGTCTTTTCCTACCTGCACCGCGCCTACGCGCAGGGCGACGACATGATTGCCAGAGACAACATGCTCATCGGGTCGTGCATGGCTGGCCTTGCCTTTACCAACAGCGGTCTTGGCATCACGCACAGCATGGCCCACAGCCTGGGCGGCCTGTTCCATATTCCTCACGGTTTGGCCAACGCCGTCCTGCTGCCTGTGGTCATTGATTTCAACAGCTTTGATGCTGGCGTGAAATACCGTGAAATCGCCGAAATGGTCGGCCTGCCCGCCGCCACGGTGGAAGAAGGCACCAGAAACCTTGTAAGCGCTGTGCGCGACCTCAATGCCTCCATGGGCATTCCGGCTCACGTGCGCGAACTCAAGGTCAATGAAAGTGAATACCGCAAGAGCCTGGACGCAATGGCGGCCAACGCGCTTGAAGACATATGCACTGAAAGCAATCCGCGTATGCCCTCGCATGACGACATCGTCAAACTGCTGGAAAGTGTTTGGTAGTTCTGCACAGAAAGACATAAATTTTGCTGATATCATTGACGTAATTTTACTGCGGGAACAACCCCCGCGAAAACCGGGTCATGGGGAAACGCTGATTTATTCCGTTTGGCTGCGTTGCGTCACTTTTTTTGAAACAGTCGAGGACGGAAGAGTCCACTCTTGCTTCAAAAAAAGATCGCGCCTTGCCAAACGAAACAACTGCGCGTTTCCAGGAGGCTCTTTAATCAGTGCTTCCTTAAATGCTCAAGACAGTGCCGGAGCGGTGTCAAAATGATACTGCTCTAAAATACTCCAAGAGGATATCATGGGAAAAGCAATTGTTGACGCCATACGCCAGGCCGGCGTTGTGGGCGCAGGCGGGGCGGGACTGCCCACCCATGTAAAGGCCGACGCCACGGCGCAGACAGTTCTGGTGAACGGCGCAAGCTGCGAACCGCTGCTCATGAGCGACCCCTATCTGATGGAAGAGAGGGTGGACGTCATGTTGCGCGGTCTTGAAGCCATGATGGAATGCACTGGCGCAAGCAAGGGCATTGTCTGCCTCAAGGGCAAGCACGCCGCGGCCATGAAATGCGTGCGCGAAGCTGTGGCCCGCCGCGGAAGCCGTTTTGAGGCTTTTGAGATGGGCGATTTTTACCCTGCCGGCGACGAGCAGGTCATGGTCTATGAAGTGCTGGGCGGCATTGTGCCCGAGCGCGGCATTCCTTTGCAGATCGGGGCCGTGGTCAGCAATGTGGAAAGCCTTTACAACATCGCCCACGCGCTGGACGGCAAGCCCGTGACGCACCGCTACCTTACAGTAGGCTGCGAAGTGGCCCGCCCCATGGTGGTGCGCGTACCCGTGGGCACGCGTGTTTCCGAGGTGCTCAATTTCGCGGGCGGACCCACCATCCGCGAATACCGCGTAGTGGACGGCGGCCCCATGATGGGGCGTGTGCTGCCCGATGCGGATCAGCCCGTCACCAAGACCACAAGCGGCCTTCTGGTGCTGCCGCCTGACCACAATGTGGTGGCCCGCAAGGTTATGGACCCCCATACACTTAAGCGCCTCACCAATACGGTATGCTGTCAGTGCTCGCAGTGTACGGACCTCTGCCCGCGCAGCCTGCTCGGACACAGCCTGCATCCGCACAAGCTCATGCGCGTGCTGGACGGCCAGACCGTCAACAGCCCCATTGCGAAGGAAGCGCTGCTCTGCTCCGAATGCGGCATCTGCGAAAAATTCGCCTGTCCCATGGGCATTTCGCCGCGCGAAGTCAACGCCATGCTGAAAAAGGAACTCATGCAGGCTGGCGTCAAATGGGAATACGACGGTCGCCCTCTGGCAGCCTCACGCTTCCGCGACGAAAGGCGCATCCCCACCAGCAGCCTTGTGCGCCGCCTTGGCCTTGCGGGCTACGAGGCCCACCCGCCCTTTGCGGGCGACTTTGAGCCTACGGAAGTGCGCATTCCCCTGCGCCAACACATCGGCGCTCCGGCTGCCGCTGTGGTGAGCGTGGGACAGAGCGTCACTGTGGGCGATCTTATCGGCGAAATCCCCGAAGGGACCATGGGCGCGCGCGTTCACGCCAGCATCAGGGGCACCGTCAGCGCTGTTGAAAACGGCATAATCACCATCAGGGCCTGAGGGGTAGCGGCATGAAATTACGGACTATCGGCTGTGTTGAACTGAACAGCATAGGCATGGGCATGCAGACGGCGGACGAAATGGTCAAGGCCGCCAATGTGGAACTGGTTTTGGCCAAAACCACCTGCCCCGGCAGATACCTTATTATCGTCACTGGCGACACCGGAGCCGTCACCAGCTCTGTGAACACCGGCCTTGCGCTGGGCGCGGATCTGGTGGTGGACAGCTTCATCATCCCCAATGTGCATGAAGACGTGATTCCGGCTATGAACGGCACCGCCATTCAGGGACGCATCAACGCCATTGGCGTCATCGAGACCTATACGGCGGCCTCCTGTGTGCTGGCTGCCGATGGCGCGGCCAAGGCCGGCGACGTTCGCCTGCTGGATCTGCGGCTTTCCGCCGGTCTTGGCGGCAAGGCCTTTGTGGTCATGACTGGCGAAGTCAGCGCGGTGCAGTCTTCTGTGGATGCCGGGGCGGTCAACGTCGCCGGTGGCGGCCCTGTGGTCAGCAAGATTGTCATTCCCTCGCCCAGCGAGGAACTGAAAAAGCACCTGCTGTAGCCGCACTCGCGGGCAAAAAACGCAAGGCCAGACGCTTTGCCTGTTGCCGCCAGATTGCGCAGCCGCAGGCTATAAGCCGCCCGCAAATCCCCAGCTGGCAGGAATGCCCGATCAAGCAATATCGGTTGAAGACAGGTAAAAAGCGGGCAGGCACAGGGGCCGCTACAAACAGCACCACGTGGAGGGCCGGATGGAAGAAACCAAGCAACGGATCATACAGGAGTATGTGCCGGGCAGACAGATCACTCTGGCCCACCTTATCGCCAGCCCGCAAAAAGGCATCCACCTCAAGCTGGGTCTGGACGACGAATGCGCCACGGCCATCGGCATACTGACCATCACCCCCTGCGAGGGCGTCATTATAGCCGCTGACATAGCCACCAAGGCCGCCAGCGTGGACATCGGCTTTCTGGATCGCTTTGGCGGCTCCCTGCTGATAACGGGCGACGTGGCCAGCGTTGAAGCGGCCCTGCGCGAGGTTCTGCACTATTTTGGCCATGTGTTGCACTATGACCTTACCGACATGACCAGGTCATGAGGCCATAATGGGGCGCATCATGCTTTTGGGCGAACGAGGCGCGGGCAGGAGAAGTCTTGCCCGCGCCCTCGGCCATGCGCCAGCCTTCATGCCGCAGCCAATGGCAGTGGAGTTCGCCGGGCGGTTTGTCATCCCGCCCCCGGAATTTCTGGAGAACAGGCGCTTTTACCGCGCCCTTATCACCGTGTCGATGGACTGTAGTACCCTACTCTTCGTACAGGACGCCACACGGTGCACCTCGGCTTTTCCTCCCGGCTTTGCCCGTATTTTCAATCGCCATGTGGCGGGCATCATCACCAAGACGGATATGCCCGAAGCTTCCATTGAGCGCGCCACACGCTTTCTCAACAACGCCGGACTTAAGAACATCTACGCCCTCAGCGTCCTCAGCGACGAGGGACTGGACACCCTGCGTCAGGATGAACCCGCGCTGTTCGCCTGATACTGCCCCTGACGGCTCCTGAACCGCCCTGATACCCCTTCAGTTTTCCAGAAACGACCGCGCAGCGGCATTTCTGTTTTACATAAAGAGAGCCGACGTCTTCTGACGTCGGCTCCCATTTTATGGCAGGCTGGCAGGCTGGAACACGGATTAAAAACTAATGCATTTGAGTATAGAAAACGTTACTAAAGTGTACGGCGAGTAGCTCGAACCTTCCGCCGCACGTCCAAGCGCATTCAGCCGGGAATTACGGTTTTCGGCTGAATGCCAACTTTGAAATGCACGCATTTCAAGGTCAATCTGATCCAGAGCAAAGTACCTTTGCGAGTATACATTCTCAAGGTTTGCGGCACGCCCGTTTTGGTGGGCGTCTGCTCTCGTGATCGTCCGTACAAGTTCAAAGTACGATTGCCCTAGAACTTGTACTGAAAGACCACCTGCGCCTTCCAGGCGTCCTGCTTGGAGTAGCCGCCAAAGTCGTTGTAGCTCTTCTTCCAGGTGCTGTTGTCCATATAGTTGGCCACGTAGCCAAGTTCCACGTTCATTTCGAGGTTTTCATAAATCTTGTAGGAAGAGATCAGGTTCACTTCCAGCATGCCGTCATTGGTGGTCAGATAGGGACCGTCGGCCAGGCCGGATGTGGAATCCCACGCATTGGCATGGTCCATATACTTGACCATTGAAGGGCTGTTGGTGCCGCCCCAGTAGGCCACGCGCACAACGTGCTTCAAATCTTCCACAAAGCTGATGTCTCTGATCTGAGCGCCAATGCCCCAGGTTCCGGCATAGCTCAGCGACTTGTCCATAAAGTTCAGGGCCGGACTCCAGGCCATGTTGCCGTCACCGAAGAAGGACGTAAAACTGCCGTAAGGACAGAGGGAAGGCATACGCTCGGAGCCGTTTTTCACGTTGCCGTCGTCGCCCGAAGCATACCAGCCGAAAATGCCGGGTACGCCCCAATCCAGCTTGTATTCCGCAAGAGCCTTTGCCAGCCAGCCCTGTCGCTGGCTGCTGCCGCGCACCACGTCATTGGCGTCATTGCGCTTGAGAACGTCAAAGCGGCCCATTTCCTCCACATAGCCGTAGTTCAGGTCAAGTTCGAAGTTCCAGGGATCAATGGCGGTAATCTTGAAAGGAATGCCAGCCCAGAACACATTGCCGTAAGTCTTGGAGGTACTGCCAAGCTTCTGGACGTTCAGGCCGTGGCCGCCGCCCATCTTGTTCAGATAGGGGTAAAGGGTCACGGCGGGATAGCCATCACCCAGGCCATTCTGCCAGAAGCCATCAAACTTGTTGGCATTACGTCCCAGCATGCCGGGCATGACCCAAGGGGTGATCTTGATGCCGTCAAACGTCAGCGGCAGGGTCAGGGCAAAGAGGTCCATGTTATCAAGATAGTTGGCCTTATCAGAGCTGAGTATGCCGTTGTAGCTGCCGCCCGAATAGTTGTCGTTGAAGGGGCGCATCCACAGAGCGGTAAGCCCCACATTGGAATTGAAGGCATAGTTGGCCACCACAGCAGCAGCTTGCGTGTCAAATACGGCAGAGCCGCCAGCGGCATTGGGCATGGAAAAATACTGCAAGCCCATCTTCATCTTCAAGGCTGTCTGCGGCACGGCCCACTGCATGTACGCCTGGGTGAGCTTGATGTTTGTGCCGTCAGCGCCAAGGGCAGACCCCTGCCTGGCCTTGCCCCAATCCTGCGGGCCAAGCTTGAACTGCACACTGCCCATGAGGTTTTCCGAAGCAATAGCATCGAGGAAAAGCAGCACGCGCTGCCGCGCTACAAACTTGTCGTCATTGTTTACTTTTTTCTTGTCCCCCTTGGTGGTCACATCCTCGGTCAGACTGGGGTCGCCAATGCCGTACCCCATGGACCAGATCCCCCTTGCCTTGAAGTCAATGGCCTGCGCTTTGTCGGCAACGCCCATCCCCAGAAGCAGCGCCAGGGCCATAACGCACCATAACACCCTACTCTTTTTTTGCATAAGAACCTTCTTCCTGATGTATTGTTTGCAAATCCCAGCCTGCCTTGGCTGCACAAACCAGATATCTTAAGAATCCTGGAGCATTAAAGGAGTCCTGTCACACGAGGGCACGGGGCGCAACACACCTGAAACCACCGACCAGAATGTCCGGCAGCTATAAAGGGTGGCAAATCAGACGGGCAACGCCTGGTCTGGACGTTGGCTCGCGGAGAGGCGCAATGCCATACGGCCCGCCTGCCTCTGCCAATCTGCGCAAGCCTTGCCGGACCTATGCAAAACGAATGAAAACGGTGCTTTGCCATGGGGCCTCAGGTAATGGGTCTCGTGGTTTGCAGAATTTTATGTGTTGGATATGAATTGCAGTCGTCGTGCCAAAAATCACCTGGCTGAAATTATTGAATATAATTGAAATGCTGTCGCAAAAACATGAATATCGCGACATTCATGTCGTTGGTGACGACAAAAAAAACTTTGAAAAATACAAATAATATCAGAATATTATAATGTAAGATATAAAATCGCGACATTATAGTCGCAAAGTGGTTGATTACCCAGGGGGAATTGCTTTTGCGGCTTTGTTCAAAAAACCACAGTACCCCAATTTTAACAAAAAAATTGATGGGTTGTGCAGATATGGCATGCAAATTGAACTGAGGGAGAAAAACACACTACAGCCCGTGTGCCCCGAACACGGCAAGGAGTTCTTTCTATGGCCGCAAAAGCGAAACGCGCCGCCCTCATTGGCTATGACTGCCTTATCCCCAAAAGGCTTGAAGCCTTGCTTGCTCAGGGGGGGCTCGTCAACTTCCGCAAGTTCATGAGCGAAGGCAGCTTTATCCCCGAGGGTTTCAATCTGCCCACGGTCACACCGCCTTCGTGGGCCACGATTTGCACTGGTGCGTGGCCGCGTACGCATGGTGTTGAAGATTATTATTACTACCATGAAGGCCGCAGCCTTGATTACAAGGAAACCACGCAGGCTTTCGGCTCTGAGATTCTCACCGCCCAAACCATTTGGGATGCCTGGGACACGGCTGGCAAGAAGTGCATTGTGGTCAACTACCCCATGTCCTGGCCATCCAAGATGAAGAACGGCGTCATGATTATGGGTGAGGGCCTGAGCCCGGCTGAAACCCGCTGGCCCCTGCACGGCAACGAACACAGGGAGTTTCTGTGCTCTGAGGGTGTTATATCAACCGACTTCTATCCCATGGGCGCTCAGGGCAGCTTTGACGACGCCGAAGGCTGGGCCAACCTGCCGGACAGTGATGAACCGTTGGAAATGACCGTGGCCATGCATTTCAAGGAGTCTATGGAGCCCCTTGAAGACCAGACCTGGCACTGCCTTGTATGGCAGGACGGAGATGACGGTTATGACCGTATGGCCCTGTGCCCTGTGAAGGATTTTTCCAAGGCATTCTTCACCCTCAAGCTGGGTGAATGGAGCGATCCCGTTCAGCATGACTTTACCATCAAGGCTGACGGCCGCACTGAAAAGGGCGTCTTTCGTTGCAAGCTGATGCAGCTTTCTGACGACGCTGAAGAATTCAAGCTGTACGTTTCGGGCATCGCTGGCCGTTGCGGCTTCATTGCCCCGCCCGAAGCCGCTGGCCTCATCGACTTTTCCAAGGACATCACCGCCAACGACATCGGTCTTGTGGCTTACATGCACGGCATTATCGACACCGATACCGTATGTGAACTGGTGGATTACCACAGCTCATGGCTCTGGAACACCGTCGAATCCCTTATCAAAGCCAATGCCGACTGGGATCTGCTGTACATGCACTCCCACCCCATTGACTGGTTTTACCATGGCTGGCTGAGCGACATCGACAGCAAGGACGACGCCGTGCGCACCCGTGCTGAAAAGATGGAACGCCACATTTATGAAGTGGAAGACCGCCTGCTTGGCCGCCTTATGAACCTCCTGGGCGACGAAACAATCATGTGCGTCTGCTCCGACCACGGCGCAACGCCCATGGGCCCCATTCTCAACACGGCCCACGCCCTCAAGGAAGCGGGCCTCTGCTCCTACGAACCCACCAAGTCTGAAAACTACTGGGACATCTACGAAGAAACCGAAGGCGTCAACTACGTGATGGACGTGAGCAAGTCCGTGGCAGTGCCGCAGCGCTACATGTTCGTCTACGTGAACCTCAAGGGCAAATACCCCGGCGGCATCGTGGAAGCTGAAGATTACGAAAAGGTGCGCGACCAGATCATCGACGCCCTGCTGGACTACAAGCACCCTGACACCGGTGAACGCCCGGTTCTGCTGGCCGTTCGCAAGGAAGACGCCCACGTCTTCGGCATGGGCGGCGCCCAGGCTGGCGATGTGGTATACGCACTCAAGCCCGAATACATGGCTGAGCATGGGTACGGCCTGCCCACTGGTGAATCCGGTTGCGGCAGCCTCAAGAACCTGCTCATGTTCCGCGGGCCCAACATCAAAAAGGGTTTCCGTTATACCCGGCCCCGCTGGCTGGCCGACATCGTGCCCACACTCTGCTACATCACGGGCAACCCCATTCCCGCCGATGCCGAGGGCGCGCCCATTTACCAGATTATGGAAGACCCCAACCTGGTTTCCTAATCCACAGTAACAGTATGTAGCCTGCGCACGCGGCTTGCCGCCGGGCGTCCGCCCAGGCCGAAAAGGTTTGCCACTTCCACAACGACAATGCGCATAGCGCCGGAAAAATCTGCGGCCTCCCCGTGGGGAGGCCGCGGAATACAAGGAAAACATCATGGCTGAAAAAAAATCCATTCTCCTCCTGCTTCCCACGCTGCAACTGAGCGGCTCATCCGACACTCTGAACGCTCTGAAAAAAAAGGCCGCCATTCTGCCCAATGCCAATACCGCTGGCTTGGAAGATCTGGCCGCAGGCCTTGAAGGCAAGACCGTGGACAGCGCCGCCCTTGCAGGCGCCGAAGACGTTCTGCTGGTGGTGCATGGCGATGAGTCCGCTCTGGCAGCCGCTCTTGAAGCCGCCGACCGCCGTACCCTTATCGTGGTTGCCGCCGCTGACGGTGTGGCTTTCAGCGGTCTGGCCATCAACGGTAAAGCCGGTTCCGTTGACCGCAAGGTCAGCGCTCAGGACATTGCCGTGACCATCGCCACCATCACCGACCTGCCCGTCAGCGGAAACTGCACCGGCGCCACCATCTATCAGGTGATGAAGAACCCCAACCTGAAGCTCGACGAGATCAAAAAACTCAAAGAAGCGCTGATGCGTATGGAATCTGTCATCCAGCGCGACAACCGCGAACCCTGGGACAAGCACGACTGCGCCTAGGCGCTGCGCCTGCGGGACGCATGCTCGAGTTTTGGCATACCACCAGTTTTTCTACGAAACATGCGTCAGTCCGGGCCTGACCCGGCACAAGGCGAAGCGCAACGCAAAGATGGCGAAAAACGCCTGCCGCGCTGCGTCTGGAGCAGGACGCCATGGGGAATGGCCGCTCTCAACGGCATGACACCGGCTTATAGAGTGTAACATTCCATGGACGTTGTGCCCGCGCCCCACGGCGGCATCTGCTCCGGCAGCCGATACCCAGCCTCCTCCCATGCCGATGACGGACGCCCGGAACTGCCGCCCGGGCGTCCGCGCGTTTTTTCCAGCAACGCGGTAAAATCCGGTGGACTGTCCGTCTTCGTGAACGGCGTTCATACACGATACAGCTCCACTGGCATACTACTTGGCATGACAGTGGAGCTGTACTATGGCCTGACGCTTTGAGCATTTTCGCATTGAGAATATCCATTCTCGCGGAACCGTTGCCCGCTCCTGCGGGCTTGCCTGAACCGTTGGCGGGAACCGCCTTACGGGGCAGGACAGCATCGCTACGGATAGCGACAGCGGTTCTTCCACTTAGATGTCGTGTAACCAATTACTGTCTTCGGGCGTATTTTTGCGGCAGCCGTTAGGCGACGAAGAATCCTTACGGCTGACGACAGCATCGCTAGTGAACTTGCTCTGGGTTCAGGCCCCACGGCCCATGTGATCCTGATCTTTTTCTTTTACGGATTTTCCGCGGTTTCGCGGTCAAAGAGAACGCAAGGGCGGCCTTTACCGAAGCGCGCCAGGAGCGGATCGCCTGAAGTCATCGGCGAAAAATCGTGCGCAGCCAAGCTGCACGTGCGCCGCAACGTGGCGTGAATTATGCTGGAAATCGCATTTTGGGGCAGAATGACAAATTGAAATATTAAATATTTCAGAAGGTAATCTGTTCTAGGAAACTCCCTGCTTGCGGTCAGAGTTCATGCAAAGGCGCTTCATCTTTCTCTGAAATGTGCGCAGGTTCAGACCAAGGGACTCGGCGGCCTTACCCCTGTGCCAACGACATCGCTCAAGGCTCTGCCGGATCATCCTTTCTTCAAGCTGGTCCACGGCTTCATCAAGCGTGATGCCCTGCGGCGTCGCCAACAAAAGATCAGCCCGCCCGGCATCGCCAAGCGAGTTCAGCGCCTCTTCGCCAAAAGCGAGAAAGCGGTCAAGAAAGTTGTGCAGCTCGCGCACGTTGCCGGGCCAATCGTACTGCTCGATAATCAAGCGAACGTGCGGCGGCAGCACCATGTTACAGTCTTTTTTCTCAAGCCAGGCCTCCACCAGCAAGGGGATATCTCCATGGCGTTCCCGCAAGGGCGGCAGAGTCAGAGAAAGCACGTTGATGCGGTAGTAAAAGTCTGAGCGCATCTTTTTTTCACGCACCATGCGCGAGAGATCCTGGTTGGTGGCGGCGATCAGGCGAAAGGAAGATTCTTTGGGGGTATTGCCACCCACAGGCGTGTACATCTTGTTTTCCAGGGCGCGTAGCAGCTTGACCTGAAGGTGCAGGGGCAACTCACCTATTTCATCAAGAAAGAGCGTACCGCCGTTCGCCGCGCCGATGTAGCCTTCCTTGTTGGCGTGCGCCCCGGAAAAGGCTCCTTTGACATGCCCGAAAAATTCGCTTTCAAGCAGCTGCTCGGGGATGGCCCCGCAGTTGACCGGCACATAGCGGCCTTTACGCCCGCTGTATTCGTGGATGTTTTGCGCCACCAGATCCTTGCCACAGCCGGTTTCGCCATAAATGATGACGTTGGAATCCGTTTCAGCCGCCTTCAGAATCTGATTGTATATGCGGCGCATGGGTTCGCTTTTTCCCACAATGTTGCCGAGGCCGTAAAGGTTGATCACTGACGTGCGCAGGGCCTGGTTTTCTTCAAGCAGGGCAAGTTCCTGAAATTTCTGTTCGCTGACGTCCATTATCAGCCCTTCCAGATACCGGGGACAGCCGTTTTCGTCATACACGCCCTCGCCCTGGTCCCACAGCCACTTCACACGGCCAGAGGGAAGCAGCAGGCGGTACATAACCTGGTACGGCCTGTGGGCGACAATACTGTCGCGTATGGCGGCCCTGCTTGAATCCAGGTCGTCCGGGTGGGTCATGCGCTCGATGGTGTTGTGGTGTCCTCCCATCATTTCGTCCGGGGTAACGCCCAAAAACTCGTACGTGCCCCTGCTTATAAACTCCAGTTCATTTACCAGAAAACCAAGTGGTTCGTCGCTCCCGTTGAGAATACGGCAACGGTACGCCATCCCTGGGAGGTGATTGAGCAAGCGTCGATAACTTTTTTCAACGTCCAGAACAGGAAAAGCGGCGACTGGGAACATACCACACCACCCTTGCGTATTGTGTCGCAAGACGCGACATTTTTGTCGTGATAGAAATGCATCCTGTACCCATGTGCCAAAAAACACAACACAAAAAGCGCTTTTTTCACGCACCACAATTTATGGCACCAATACTGCAATAGGTAGGCCAATACCAATCAGAGCCGCCGGGCTCCCGCTTTTTCGAATTGGAGGATTATTTATGTCTCATGAACTCAGCGTTTCTCTCACCCGTCAGGGCAGCAAGGTAGATCTGGACATGCAGTCCGGCGTCCTTGGCGTGCTCTCCATTGACGGCAGCGCCGCCTCCGCTGATGAAAAGGCGGGAACGGCCAAGAAGCTTCTGGCCGCCTCCGCGCTGTATTGCTACTGCGCGGCTCTGGACAAGGCTCTGGACACTCGTAACGCCAAGTACGAAATCATCGAAGGCAAGGCCACATTGCAGACTGGCACGGACGATATGGGCCGTGGACGCGTTACTGGCATTGCCCTTGATGTGACCGTCCGTATGGATGAGGAATACGAGTTTATTTTTGACCGCGTGGAAAAAATCATGCGTCAGGGGTGCCTTGTGACCTCCTCACTGCACCAGGCCTTTCCCGTCACCTACAATCTCAAGCTTGCCGAAGCCGACGACTAGGTGATGATCATGTCCAACCAGAAAAAAAAGCTTACCATTATCGGCGGCGGGCCCGGCGGGTACACGGCAGCCTTTGAAGCCGCGCGCGCAGGCATGGACGTGACCCTGGTGGAAAGCCGCGCCATGGGCGGCACCTGTCTCAATAACGGCTGCATCCCCACAAAGACCATCAAGGCCTCAGCCGAGGCCCTTGAAACCGCCCAGAACGCCGCCCGCTTCGGCCTCCGCATTGAAGGCGGCGTCAGCGTTGATCCGGCGGCCGTATTGGCCAGAAAAGAGCGCGTGTGCGACACCCTGCGCACGGGCCTTGAAAAAACCTGCGCAGCCCTGGGCGTCACCCTGGTGCGCGGCAGCGGACGGCTTCTGCATTCCGGCATGGTCCAGGCCGATTGCGCCGATGGAAAGCGGGAAATCGCCTCCGACTACGTCATTCTTGCCACTGGTTCACGGCCTGTCGATCTGCCCGGCCTGCGCGCCGACCACAAGCATATTCTCACCAGCGATGACGCCCTCAAACTGGATTATGTGCCGTCTTCCCTTATCATTGTGGGCGGGGGCGTTATTGGCTGCGAACTGGCCTGCATCTATCAGGCTTTTGGCTCTACGGTCACTGTGGTTGAAGGGCAGAACCGCCTTCTCCCCGTGCCCTCCATTGACGAAGAAGTCAGCACGCTTTTGCAGCGCGAAATGAAAAAGCGCCGCATCACCTGCGAACTGGGGCAGACCCTCACTCAGATTCGTGTGGACGAAAACGGCGTGCATGGCGTTCTTGCCACGTCGCCCTTTGCTGGCCCTGACGCCAAACCCCGGCCTGAAAAGCCGATCTCCGCCGAAATGGTGCTCGTCACCGTGGGGCGGACGCCCAATACCGAAGGCCTTGGCCTCAAGGAAGCTGGCGTTGCCGTGGACGAACGCGGCTGGATCAGGGCGGACGAGCACATGCGTACCTCGGTGCCCAATGTTTACGCCATTGGCGACGCACTTGGCCCTTCGCGCGTCATGCTGGCCCATGTGGCCTCAATGGAGGCCATGTGCGCGGTGAAGGGCTGCCTCAGCGGCGGCCAGGGCCCCATCATGGACTACCGTCACGTGCCCTCGGCCATTTTTACCTCACCCGAAATCGGGTGCGTGGGCATGAGCGAGCGCCAGGCCCGTGACGCTGGATTTGTAGTAAAGACGTCCCTGCTCCACGTGCGTGAGCTTGGCAAGGCCCAGGCCATGGACGCCCTGCCGGGATTCTGCAAGGTGGTGGCCGATGCCGACAGCGGTGCACTGCTGGGCGTGCATATGGCCGGGGCCCACGCCACGGACCTTGTTGCTGAAGCCGTGCTTGCCCTGCATATGGGCGCTTCTGCCAGGGATGTGGCCGAGGCAATCCACGCGCACCCCACATTGGCTGAAGCTCTGGGTGAAGCAGTTCTGCGACTGGAGTAGCTCAGACAGGCCTGAACACGCACGGGATTTCCAGGCTCTGGTTCTGCCGAAACCCGTAATCCTCGGCGGAACCAGAGCCGATTCGCGGCCCGCGAACCAGCAGACACAGCTGCAAGCTTAAAAAATTTAGGCAGAAAACTTTTTTACGATGGGCACCATACCATTTTTTGGAGATCATCATGAAAGACCTGAACGACATCATCCTGCCCGAGGATGTGGGTTTCACCGACGAGCACGTGTGGCTCCGCATTGAAGGAGAGGAAGCGCTGGTGGGCATCAGCGACTTTGCCCAGGACCAGCTGGGAGAAATTGCCTTTGTGGACCTGCCTGCGGAAGGCGCGCACTTTGGCGCTGGCGACGAATTTGGCACAGTGGAATCCCTCAAGTCTGTCAACCCCTTGTACATGCCCGTGGCAGGCACAATACTGGCCGCCAACGAAGAGTTGGAAGCCATCCCGACCCTTGTAAACGTTTCACCCTATGAAAAGGGCTGGATGCTGCGCATCAAACCTGACAGCACCGCCGATGCCGCCACCCTTGCCGACAGCGCCGCCTACAGGGCCCTGTTGCAGAAAAACTAGATTCCTGGTTCAGGAGCCGCTTTAATGAAAAACCTTTCCCGCGCAGCCACGTCATGCCAGAACAAAGAGTTGGCATTCGTACGCAAGGGGCTTTTTCTCGCGACTCTTACAGGAGTGATTTTCTGCTGGGACGGCATCGTCCTCAAAAAAGGACTCCTGACGGAGCCTTTCAACTCGCCCGCCCTGTGGCTGCTGGCTCCCCTGTTCGCCGCCGGATTTCACGATCTTTCCGCTGCCGTCATGTCAGCTGTCATCAACTTCAGGCAGGGCAAAATTCGGGAAATAGAGCGCACCCTGCTCAGTAAACCGGGCAAACTGTGCATTCTTGGGGCATGTTTTGGCGCTCCTCTGGGCATGGGGGGCTATCTTATGTCCCTCTCTCTGGCAGGGCCTGCGTACACGTTGCCCATTACCACTCTGTATCCGGCCATGGCCGCCGTGCTGGCCCGCATATTCCTTAAGGAACACATTTCCCCTAGAGGCGCATGTGGTCTTGTGCTCTGCGTCATTGGCGCGTTTGCCATCGGCTGGACCCCGCCGCCAGGCGGCGGTTCTGGGCCGGCTTTTTACGCGGGCATCGCCTTTGCCTTTCTGGCCGCTTTCGGTTGGGCGGCTGAAGGCGTCTGCGTTACTTCTAGCATGGACTTCATCGAGCCTGGTGTCGCACTCAATGTGTACCAGATTATTTCAAGCCTATTGTATTTCACAATTATCATACCAATTGCCTACGCCTCGCTTGTGCTCCACGGGGTCGGCATAGAGGCCCCGGCTGAACTGGCCGGGGCCTTCCTCAGCAGCCCGGCCCTCATATCCTTCGCACTGGCCGGATTCATCGGCTGCCTCTCCTACAGGTGCTGGTATGCGGGCATGAACATGACCGGCGTCAGCCGGGCCATGGCCCTCAATGTGACCTATGCCTTGTGGGGGGTGCTTTTCAGCGTATTTTTCGCCGAAGTGACCATTACCGAAAACCTTGTCCTGGGCGCGCTGGGCATATTTGCCGGAATCATTCTGGTTGTTGGCAATCCGCGTGAAATGATCAACCTGCGCGCGGCGGCGGAAGCATGAAAACCAGAATAAAGCCGCCCATGCGGCTTGCCATAGGAAAGCTCATGCTTGATGGCAAAGCCCGCTCCGCTGAGGATGTGCGCAATGAGCTTACCCCCCAATATGACGGTGAAAAGCAGCTCAATCTGCCCAACCTTGAAAACCACCTACAGGCGCTCCGGGCCGTGGGCATTCTTGCTGTAGCCGAGCGAGATGACACGCAAAATGCAAATCCTGATACGGCATATATCATCTGTGTCGATGGCGAAAGGCGCGTAAAAAAATATTTATAGTTATTACTGACTGACATAAACCCCGTGCAAAAAACGGGGTTTATCTATCCCCTCACCCTCCCTTTTCCAGCTCGCCGCAGCTTTGCATTCTTCGACCAGCACGGGCTTTCATACTTGGCTTTTGCCACACCAAACCCACCTAGAGCATTTTGCTTTTGAAACACTCCTTGTTTCAACGCATCACTCTGGCGAAAAACATGGTTTTCGCCAGAATCCACGCCACTTCATGGCGGCTGCCGTCTTCGCCTCAGCAGAGCAATTTCAAAGTGAAATTGCTCTAAAAACTACGTTTGCACAAAAATGTTTGTGATTGATTGTTCAATCATAAACCACCGCAGTTCAGGGGACGCAGAGCATAATGCGACAATATTGTCGCAAGATTCAATCCCAACGCGCTTCCCGCTTGCCCCCACAGGGGATGTTTCCCCTTTTTTCTATGGTTTTCTGCCCTCAAATCCTGCAATCCTCCCTACTTTGTACAATATGTCACATTTGTCGCAATCTGCCACACAGGTGTCGCAAAATACGGCCAAAGGCGATGTTACACGGCCTGTATACCCCCAAAGAGCAAGCAAATCCGCCCAACAATCCTGACCTCCTTTTGCTTGTGAAATTTGGTATATAAAATGCAAGTCACCCAGTATTCAACCATTGTGCTGCCTCTGCCGAAGGTATTTTCTCGGATGCGCTAAAAGCTGGCGCGCAGGGTGGAAACGATTATTCGGCGTGTATTCCGCCGCTTTTGTTACTTTTTCATGCAAGGAGTGCCACCGTGCAGCAAAGTGCTGACTGTACCGGTTTCGACGCGAAAATTGCCGTCCGGGACCTTACCAAAACGTATGGGGATCTTGTTGTTCTGGACAAGATCAACTTCAGCATCAAGCGAGGAGAGCTGGTCAGCATTGTTGGCCCCACCGGATGCGGCAAAACGACGTTTCTTAACTGCATGTCCAAGCTCACTGAGACCACTTCCGGCAATATTTATATTGACGGTGAGGTGGCCAACCCGCGCAAACACAATCTGGCTTTCGTCTTTCAGGAACCCACGGCGCTTCCCTGGCTGACCGTGTCTGAAAACGTGGGCTACGGCATGCGCATTAAAAAAATGCCCAAGCCGGAAATGGAAAAACGCCTGGACTTTATTCTTGACCTTGTGGGCCTTAAAGATACCGCCAATCTTTACCCCAACCAGGTTTCGGCCAGCATGATGCAACGCATCGCCGTGGCCCGCGCCTTTGCCGTCAATCCCGACCTGCTGCTGATGGACGAACCCTACGGTCAGCTCGACGTCAAGCTGCGCTTCTACCTTGAAGACGAACTGGTGAAGCTGTGGCAGACCCTGAAGAGCACCGTGCTTTTCGTCACTCACAATATTGAGGAAGCCGTGTACGTGGCTGACCGTATTCTCGTTCTAAGCCCCAAGCCCACCAAGGTTCGCGCGGAGGTAGTTGTTGACCTGCCGCGCCCGAGGGATTTCAGGGACCCGAAATTCATCGAACTTCGCCGGCAGGTCACTGACCTCATCCGCTGGTGGTAGGCAAAGCAAGAAAGGATTTTGTTCATGGAAACCAACGATAACGCCGCGTTTCGCAAGCCTTTTCGGCTTCGCATTCTTCCAGTGCTCAGCGTCTGCTGCTTTTTGATCCTGTGGCAGATCTGCATCGCGCCGCCAGATGTTGAAGACTGGCGCATTCCCAGCACCCTGCTGACATCGCCGCTGGACGTGCTGCGCCTCATGATTGACAAGCTGACCAACGCCGCCCCTGACGGCGCAGTGCTTTTGCAGCACGCCTGGGTCAGCATGCAGGAAGCTTTTTTGGGCTATGTGCTTGCGCTGCTCGTCGGCCTGCCCCTGGGCCTGGCCATGGGCTGGTTCACCACCGTGCGCGGCCTTGTACGCCCCATTTTTGAAATCATCCGCCCCATCCCGCCCGTGGCGTGGATTCCGCTGACCATTTTCTGGTTCGGCATCGGTCTGCCCGGCAAGGTTTTCATCATCTGGCTTTCGGGCATTGTTCCCTGCGTCATCAATACCTATACCGGCGTAAAGATGACCAATCCCGTGCATATCCAGATGGCCAGAACCTACGGTGCCTCCGACTGGCAGATATTTACCACCATCTGCGTGCCCTCTGCCCTGCCCATGGTGTTCGGCGCGCTGCAAATCGCGCTGGCCTACTGCTGGGTTACCCTTGTGGCCGCCGAACTGCTGGCTTCCGACCAGGGCCTTGGCTACCTCATCACCATCGGCCGTATGCTTGGCCGCACCGACCTTGTTGTTGTGGGCATGGTGAGCGTGGGCATTGCCGGCGCCATCATCGGCTTCATCATCGACAAAATTGAATCCCGGCTGCTGGCCGGTATCAGGAGATAGGCATGCAAGAGACATCTGCGCCTACCGCCGTGCAGGCCAACAACAAATCCGCAGACACGCAGAGTGTCTGTAACGAAACCATACAGTCCAATGGCAAACGTGAATTTTCGCTGATCCGCACCCTCAAGAGCGAATATTTTCTGCACGTGATATCCATAATCGCCTTTTTCGGGCTTTGGCAGTGGGCTGCTACGTCCCACGTATTCGGGCACACCAGCGCCCTGGCTACCCCCTTTCAGGTGCTGGAAAGCCTGCGTGACCTCAGCACGCAAAAACTTTCAGGTCTGACCCTGGTGGAACATGTGTTCATCAGCACCCAGCGCGTCATCATCGGCTTTTTTCTTGCCGTGCTTCTGGGTGTTCCCCTGGGCCTGTTCATGGCTTTCAACCAGACGTTCAAGGCCATCGTCAAGCCGCTCTTCGACATGTTCAAGCCCATGCCGCCCCTGGCGTGGATATCCGTAGCCATCCTGTGGTTCGGCATCGGCGAAGCGCCCAAGATCTTCATCATTGTCATCGGCTCGTTCGTGCCTGTGGTGCTGAACTCATACAGCTGCATGCAGCTTATCGAACCCGAACTGTTTGACGTCGTGCGCATGATCGGCGGCAAACGCTGGGACGAAATACGCCTTGTGTGCATTCCCGGCGCTCTGCCCGCCATCACCGCCGGTCTTCAGATCGCCATGTCCAGCGCCTGGACGTGCGTGGTCGCGGCCGAGCTGGTCAACTCCCGCTCGGGGCTTGGCTATATCATTATCCAGGGTATGAAACTGTCCGACCCCGGCATGATTATCGGCGGCATGCTCATCATCACCGTGGTGTCGCTGATCTTCACCCAGGGCATGACTTTCCTTACGAACAAGCTTTGCCCGTGGCAGCGTGAAATCGAGAATCTTTAGAATTCCTGGAGAAGAACATGAAAAACACGCCGCCCAAAATCGTCTGTGACAAAGTTTGCAAAACATTTGTGCAAAAGCGGACCCAGCTTGTCCACGTGCTCAAGGATATTTCCCTTGAGGTGCACGAGCAGGAATTTCTGGTCATCCTTGGCCCCGGCCAGTGCGGCAAAACCACGCTGCTGCGGACCATAGCCGGGCTGGAAACGCCCACCTCCGGCACCATAACCATGAACGGCAAAACGCTGAATGGGCCGACCCCTGATATCGGCCTCGTGTTCCAGAGCTACATGCTCTTCCCCTGGAAGACCGTTCGTCAGAACGTGGAAATAGGCCTGGAAGTACGTGGCCTGGATAAAGACGAAGTACGCAAGGTTTCTGGCCACTACCTGGGCATGGTGGGCTTGCACGGCTTTGAAAACTACTATCCCCACCAGCTTTCGGGGGGCATGAAGCAGCGTGTGGGCATTGCCCGCGCCTACTCGCTCAACCCCCAGGTCATGCTGCTGGATGAACCTTTTGGTCAGCTTGACGCACAGACGCGCTTTTTTATGGAGCAGGAAACCGAACGCATCTGGCAGATGGACAAGCGCACCATGATCTTTGTTACCAATAACATTGACGAAGCGCTCTTTCTTGCTGACCGGATAGTGACAATGGAAGACAAGCTGCCCGGCCACGTCAAATCGTCGTACGACGTGCCTTTGGCGCGCCCCCGCGACACGATGGACCCGGAATTTCTGGAGCTGCGAGCGCGCATCACGGAAGAACAGAAGCTGACCCTTTGATTCATTTTTTGGCCGGATCCCGCAAGAGATTCGGCTTTTTTTAGAAAAACGGAATGCTGTTCTGTAACCCATACACAACGTGGAACAACAAGGAGTTTGCGATGAAGAAGTGCCTTTTGGCTGCCGTATTCTGCTGCTTTGCGATGCTGTTCGGCGCTGGGGCTGCCCAGGCCGCCGACAAACCAGTGAAAATTTCTACCTGCTGGATGGACGAATCTCCGGGCTTCAACATTTGGTATGCCAAAAAAATGGGTTGGGACAAAGAAGAAGGTCTGGATATTAACATGCTGCTGTTCAGCAGCGGTCCTGCGCAAATGGAAGCCCTTCCTGCCAAGGAATGGGTGCTTGGTTCCACCGGTGTTGGAGGCCAGCTGATTGGCGGCATCCGCTACAAGATTTACGCCGTGGCCCCCATCATCAGCGAAGGTGAAGTGCATGTGCTTTACTTGCGCCCAGACAGCCCGGCGGCCAAGGTCAAGGGCTACAACCCCAAGTACCCCAATGTGTATGGCAGCCCCGAGACCGTCAAGGGCATGAAGATCCTGTACACCTCGCAGACCACCGTGCACTACATGATCGGCAAATGGCTGAAGATCCTCGGCCTGACCGAAAATGACGTCACCCTGGTGAATATGGAACAGCCCTCTGCCGTGCCCGCCTTTGAAAAAGGCATTGGCGACGCCGTGTGCCTGTGGGCTCCCTTCACCTTCGTGGCCGACTCCCGTGACTGGGTGCGCGCCGGTTCCGCCACCGACATGGACTCCATCACGGTTTCCTCCCTCGTGGGCGACAAAAAGTGGTGCGATGAAAACCCCGAACTGGTGGCCAAGTTCCTGCGCGTGTACATGCGTGCTTCCGACATGCTGCGCAAAGAGGGTACAAGCCCCCGCATCATCAAGGAATACCGCCAGTACATGAATGAGTTCGCCGGTATCCGCATGACCGACGAAGAAGCCAAAAAGGATATCGAGATCCACCCCCGCTGGACCTATGAAGAAACGCTTGCCCTGCTGGACAGCTCCAAGGGAGAGTCCCAGGCTGACAAGTGGCAGAACGAGGTGGCCGAATTCTTTGGAAGCATCAAGCGTTTCTCGCCTGCCGAAATCCAGAAGTTCAAGGACGCCAAGATCAATACCGACAAGTTCCTTAAGCTGGTGCAGCCCACTGCCGCTCCTGCGAAATAGGGCCACAAGTGGCATGTTTTTCGACGCCTGTGAGTTGAAGTGACAGCAGTGCCGCTGTTGAGCCAAAGGGGGATATCCTGAAAGGATATCCCCCTTTTTTCGCAAGCTTCAGGTAAAAAGCCCGTCGCGGGCATAACTGCGCCTGGCGCATAAAAAAGCATGGCCGCCCGCGCCCACGCCAAGTCCTGTGCAGCGGGCCTGTGCAGCGGGCCTGTGGTCCTGTGCAACGGCCCGACACCGCCACCCGAAGCAGCGCACCAGGCTTGGCAGAAACATTCCGGCCTCGCCGCACTGTTCTCGCTCTGTCCTCGCCGGGCAAGGCGTTAGCATATTCCGGCAGGGCCGCCACGTTGCCACAGGGTCATCACTGGCGGTGTGCGGAGCACACGAAAAACGCGGCACACTTGCCTGCGGCGATCCTTTTCAGCGCATTAGCCCTCTCGTGGGCTGGCCAGAGCAACAGATGCGGAATTGGACAGCATCATATCGTATTCACAGATGCGTTTTACAGTATTGTAAATCGAGATCAGTTTTACACCAGCATCATAATGAAATTGCGGCATGGATCCACTCCATGCCGCAATTTTTCCTACTGCCTACAATGCATATTTGCTGTTGGCATCGCGCATTTTATGCACCGCTTCTGCCAGGGCGTCCACATTGAGCACCATTTCCATCATGCTGATCTGCTCTTCCCACTTGGCGGGATCGGCTTCCTGCTTCAGTTCGGGCTCCAGAACATGGTACACGCAGAGTCCCAACGGGACTCCAGCCAAGGATCCGGCGTAGGTGGGGTCGCCCAGGGTGACAGTTTCGGCATAGATTTCCGCCCCTTCAGGGTCGGAAGAACCGAGAATCACCACTACGTTCTCACCACCAAACTTCTCAGCGGCGTCTTTGACGCGC